>DATAIY010000027.1:0-2921 GCA_036262475.1 Solirubrobacterales bacterium | reverse complement strand
CCTTGACGACGGTCTCGAAGATGGTGGGGCCCGGCCCGACTTCCCCCAGGCGACCAGCCTCGCCGTCGGCGCCACGATCGCCCGTCTACGAGGAGGTCGTCCTCGATCGCACGGCCGAGTTGCCGAGGCTGTTGCCCGAACTCACCTACGAGCTGCTCGTGCCCTTTCTCGGCGGAAAGGCCGCCAGGGCCGAGCAGCGCCTCGCCGCTGCCGCTATCGGCCCGCCAGCGCCGAGTGAAACGACTTCGACCTCGAGTTAATTGAAACGAAATCGTTTATAAATGAACAGTTACGTTCCCAATTGCCTCTTGAAGGGCTTGCGGGAGCGGCGTGCGATCGATTCCCTCGAACAGCTGCATGCCGGAGGGGTCGGTTACCACCGTCTCCGTCGCCAGCCCCTCGATCAAGGGCCGCGCGACCCCGGAGTCGACCGGCGTGACGAGGCCGATCCAGAGCGAGGAGAGCGCCGGGCTGAGCACGGGAACGGTGATCCGGAACGGCGGCCGGCGACCGAGCGCACGGGCCAGTTCGTCGATCATGCCCCCGTAGGTGGTCACGTCGGGGCCACCGATCTGCAGCTCGCGGTCCACGGGCAGCGACAGGTCCGAGGCGGCGGCGAGGTAGGCGACCGCGTCGCCAACGGCGATCGGCTGGGTCCGAGTGGTCACCCAGCGCGGCGTCACCATCACCGGCAGGCGGCGGACCAGGTAGAAGACCGTGCGAAAGGACTCGCTCCCGGCCCCGATCACCGCCGCGGCGCGGAAGTAGGCCACCGGAACGGGACCGGACCGCAGCGCTTCGGCGGTCGCGTGGCGGCTCGCCAGGTGCTCGGAGCCTTCGCCCAGCCCACCCAGGTAGACGATCCGCCGCACGCCGGCCGCGGCGGCCGCCGCGGCAAAGTTCTCGGCGCCCCTGTGATCGCGCTCAGCGAAGTCCGAGTCAGAGCCGCGGCCCATCGAGTGGACGAGGTAGTAGGCGACCTCGACGCCCTCCAGGGCCGGCCCAAGCGTCGCCGCGTCGAGCACGTCGGCCTCGCGAACCTCGCAACCGGCGTCCGCCAGGGCCTGTGCCTTGCCCGGATCCCTCGCGAGCGCCCGCACTGCCTGACCCTCCTCCCGCAGGCGCTTACACAGCATTCCGCCGATATAGCCAGTGGCTCCGGCAACCGCGATCACACCGCTAACCTAACCCGAGGCGGCGAAAATCAAGCATCTAGATAATCAGCCGTAGCGCTCGCCGATGATGGTGCGCAACTTCGAGCGATCGTGGCGGGCGTGGATTCGCCGCACCGTGCCGGAGCGGGAGCGCATCACCAGCGACTCGGTGGTCGCGCCGGGGCCGCGGTAGCGAACGCCCTGGAGGACGTCCCCGTCGGTGACTCCGGTCGCGGAGAAGAAGACGTCGTCGCCGGAGCAGAGGTCGTCGGCGACGAGGATGCGATCGAGGTCGTAGCCGGCGTCGATCGCCGCCTGCCGCTCGCCGTCGTCACGGGGCCAGAGCCGGCCGAGCAGCTGCCCTCCCATCGACTTCAGGGCCGCGGCGGCGAGCACACCCTCGGGCGTGCCGCCGATCCCCCAGAGAAGGTCGACCGGGGTGCGTTCGCTGACCGCGAGCAGCGCCGCCGAGACGTCGCCGTCGGCGATCAGGCGAATGCGGGCGCCGGCCTCTCGCACTTCGCGCATCGCCTCCTCATGGCGCGGGCGGTCGAGCATCACGACGATCACGTCGCCGACGCTCCCCCCCTTGCGCTCGGCGATGAGCTTCAAGGTCTCCGGCATCGGCCGGTCGAGGTCGAGCAGGTCGGCGATCTCCCCGCCCCCCGCCATCTTTTCCATGTAGACACACGGCCCGGGATCGAACATCGAGCCGCGCTCGGCCAGAGCGATCACGGCCAGGGCGCTCGGCATGCCGAGCGCGCAGAGGCGGGTTCCCTCGAGCGGGTCGACGGCGATGTCGACGACCGGTGGAGTTCCGTCGCCGATCTTCTCGCCGTTGTAGAGCATCGGCGCCTCGTCCTTCTCGCCCTCGCCGATCACGACCTTGCCGTCCATCGAGACGGAATCGAGCACGAAGCGCATCGCGTCGACGGCAGCTTGGTCGGCGGCGATCTTGTCGCCGCGCCCCACCCACCGGGCGGAGGCCAGCGCCGCCGCCTCGGTCACCCGCACGAGCTCCAGCGCAAGGTTGCGGTCGGGCTTTGCCTGAGAGCTCTCGGCCATCTGCAAGGAGGCTATAGGGTCGTCCCGTGGACAGGCGTTGGGGATTGACGTTGCCGTTGTCGGGATTGCCATTGGCCGATCATGAGGAGCTCGTGAAGCGCGCCGAGGCGGTCGGCTATACGGACTTCTGGAGCGGCGAGACGAACGGGCCGGACGGCTTCACGCCGCTCACCCTGAGCGCCGCCTGGACCGAACGGGCGCGACTAGGAACCGGGATCGTGGGCGTCTTCCAGCGCGGGCCGGCGCTGCTGGCCCAGGAGGCCGCGGCGCTCGCCGACGCCTCGCGGGGGCGCTTCGTGCTCGGAATCGGCTCCTCCTCGGACCGGATCGTCGAAGGCTGGAACGGGATCCCCTTCGAAAAGCCGCTGACCCGAGTCCGCGAGAGCCTCGAGTTCCTCCGCGCCGCGCTCGACGGTGATCGCACCAGCTCGGGCTTCAAGCTCGAGACCGCGCCGGCTCAGCGGGTGCCGATCGTGCTGGCGGCGCTGCGGGGAAAGATGCTCGATCTGGCGGTAAAGAAAGCCGACGGCGCCTTCACCAACTTCCTTCCCCTCGCCGGGCTGCCCAAGATCACCGCCCAGCTCGACGGGGCGGCGCCGGACTTCGAGCTCCTGTGCCGCTTCTTCTGCATCCCCGGCGAGCGCGAGCAGGTCGAGCCGCTGGCCCGCTTCATGTTCTCCTCTTACATCACGGTCCCGGTCT
>DATAIY010000026.1:0-2997 GCA_036262475.1 Solirubrobacterales bacterium | reverse complement strand
GTCGCCCCGACCGGCATGTCGTCGCGACGTGAGGAGATCACCTCGCCGACGCCGAGCCCGCGCATCACCGCGCCGATCGGCACCGGCGGCATGTAGCCGCGGATGTCGCTCATCCAGATCCGGTTGGTCGGGTCGAGCGAGAGCAGCTCGGTGCGGACCAGCGCCTGCCCCTCCTCAAGCTCGGGGACCTGCTCGGTGACCAGCTCGAGGTCGCCCTCGGCGAGGTCGCCGTTGGGTCGCTTGCGAAGGCGGAACGCGCGGTTGACGGTCGTCTCTGACATCTCTCAGCTCTCCTCGATTGGACTGCGTGTCTGGGCGCCTGGTTCAGCGGTTGAGTTCGATCGCCCAGCGCTCGGTGGCGACGCGTACGTAGGGGGACTGCACGGTGTGGATCAAGTTGCGGAGCTCGTCGACCTCGGGCGAGAGGAGCGGGTACTCGCGCTCGACCGGACCGGCCGCCTGCATCGCGGCGATGTCGTGCTCGGGGATCAGCGCCCTGAGGATCAGCAGGTCGTCTTCGCCGGGGCCGGTGCCGTGGCGGGCGCGCAGCTCCTCCAAGGTCGGCTGCTCGGGCGGGTTGGCGACGACCCGCCCGGCGTTGTCAGCGCTCATGATCCGATCGAGGACCTCGCCGTCGATCGGCGCCGGCGGCTCGCCGTAGTGGCCCGCCGCGTAGGCGACGACCTGGTCGGGGACGAGGTCGTAGCGATCGCCCGTGACGACGTTGAGAACGGCCTGGGTGCCGACCAGCTGGCTCAGCGGCGTCGCCATCACCGGCCAGCCCAGCTCCCGCCGCACCGTCCCGATCTCGGCCAGGACCTCGTCGAGGCGGTGGGTCATGCCGTGCTGCTCGAGCTGGGCTTTGAGCGTCCCGACCATCCCCCCCGGGATCTGGTGGGTGACGTTGAAGAGGTCGTACTCGCTGACCTGGTCGACCAGGTGCCCGGCCGCCCTGCCGACAGCGCGGAAGTGCTCGTCGACCGGCGCCAGCAGCGAGGTGTCGAGCGAGTGCTCCCAGCCCATCAGCTCGAGGTTGCGGACGACGCTCTCGGTCGAGGGGACCGAGGGCCCGTTGGACATCGAGCGGGCCGCCGTATGGAGGACCTTGACCCCGTGTTTGACCGCTTCGACGTAGGTCAGGCCGGACATGCCCATCAGGTTGTTGGCGTGGATCTCGACCGGCTTCGGCGCCGCCGCGGCGACGATCTTCGGCAGCAGCTCGCGCAGGCGCTCGACTTCGAGCACGCCGGCGGTGTCGTAGAAGAGGACGCCGTCGATCTCCGGCACGGCGGCGATCTCGGCGGCTTTCGCCGCCAGGTACTCGTCGGTGTGGACGGGGGAGATCGTGTAGAAGACGGTGCCGACGACCTGCGAGCCGTACTCCTTGGCGACCCGGGCCAGGCGGGCGAAGTTCTCGATCCCGTAGAGGACGTCGTAGATCCAGTAGGAGCGGACGCCGTGCTCGTTGAGCCGCCGCATCCAGAGATCCATCAGCGCGTCGGGCGAGACTCCGAAGGAGATGCAGGCGTTGGCGCGCATGCCGCCTCGAATCGGCGTCCGGTGGATCGCCCCGCGCACCAGGTCGAGGCCTTCCCAGGGGTCCTCCTGTTTGTACTTGAGCAGCACCTCCATGTGGGAGCTGCCGGCGACGTCGATGACGCTGAAGCCGGTGCGATCGAGGATGTCTGCGACTGGCAGCGCCATGCCCGCCTGCATCCGCATCCCCCAGAGGCTCTGCTGGCCGTCGCGCAGGGTCGAGTCGAGGATCTCAACGCTGGGCATGCGCACTCCTGGCCGCGATCTCCCGCAGCCGGCTCTTCAGCACCTTGCCGGCGGGGTTGCGCGGCAGCTCGGCGAGAACGCTGTAGGAGCGGGGGCGCTTGTGGCGGGCGATCGACTCCAGGCAGCGGCGGTCGAGCGCGTCCTCGTCGACCTCGGCGTCGGCCGCCGGGACGACGAAGGCCGTGATCGTCTCGCCCCACTCGGGGTCGGCGACGCCTACGACCGCCACCTCGGCGACGGCCGGGTCGAGGTCGAGCACGTCCTCGACCTCGCGCGGGTAGACGTTGTAGCCGCCGGTGATGATCACGTCCTTGGCGCGGTCAACCAGGGTCAGCCGGCCACGATCGTCGAAGCGCCCGAGGTCGCCGGTGTGAAGGCAGCCGCCGCGCAGCGTCTGCGCGGTCGCCTCGGGCATGTCGAGGTATCCGGCCATCACGGTGGGGCCGTCCACGACCACCTCCCCCACCTCGCCCGGCGGCAGCTCCTGCCCGTCCTCGGCGAGCACCCGGACGACGACGCCGACGCGGGCGACGCCGACCGAGCGCAGGCCATCCTCGTCGCCGTCGCGAACCGCGGCGCCGATTGCCCCCTTGCCGTTGGCGGTGATCGTGCAAGGGGACTCGCCCTGGCCGTAGCCGTTCCAGACGACGGGGCCGAGGGCGCCGACGGCGTCGCGCAGGTCGGAGGGCAGGATCGGCGCGGCTCCGGCGAGGATCGTCCCGATCCCGTTCGCGGCCTCACCCGCCCGCGGGTGCGCGGAGAGCCGGCGCAGCAGCGTTGGCGGCACGAAGAAGCTAGAGCGCTCGCGGGAACCGACGAGGTCGAAGAGCTCCTCGGCGTCGAAGCCGCCGGAGGGCGGCAGGACCTGAGCGGCGCCGCGGCAGAGGAAGGGGAGCGCCATCAGCCCGGAGGCGTGGCTGAAGGCGGCGACGTGGATCATCGAGTCCGCCGGCGTCACCGTCGCCGCGTCGGCGAGGAAGGCGGCCGACATCGCGAACAGGTTGTGATGGCTGAGGCGGGCGCCCTTCGGCTTGCCGGTCGTGCCCGAGGTGAAGAAGGTCCAGGCGTCGTCGGTCGCCAGCCGCGGCACGGCCCCCACCGGCTCGGGCTCCAGCAGCGCCGCGTCCTCGTCCTCGCCGAAGACGAGGACCGGCAGCTCGACCTCGGCCAGCAGATCCCCGGCGACGTCGGCGGTCGAGAAGCAGAGCTTGGCGT
>DATAIY010000025.1:0-5503 GCA_036262475.1 Solirubrobacterales bacterium | reverse complement strand
GTGAGCCAACGGCGCGAAGATCTCGAGGGTCTCCCGTGCCTTCTCCTGCTGCTTCTGCTTCGGCAGCGCGCCGATCGTGCGCATGTTGTGGAGGCGGTCGGCCAGCTTGATCAGGATCACCCTGACGTCGGTGGCCATCGCCACCATCATCTTGCGGTAGTTCTCGGCCTGTCGCTCGTCGCGGCTCTCAAAGCTCATCCCGGTCAGCTTGGTGACGCCATCGACCAGCTGGGCGATCTCCTCGCCGAACTCGGCGCGGATCTCCTCGAGACTGGCGCTGGTGTCCTCGACGGTGTCGTGGAGGAGGGCGGCGCAGAGAGTCTCGGTGTCCAGGCGCATCCCGGCGCAGACCTGGGCCACCCCGACCGGGTGGGTGATGAACTCATCCCCGGAGTAGCGCAGCTGGTCGGCGTGGCGCTCGCAGGCGAAGTCGAAGGCGCGCTCGATCGCGGCGCGGTCGATCGTCGCCACCGCCACCGCGGTGCCGCCACCGTTGGCGCTGCCGTTCTCGCTCGGGGTTGAGTCGAACTCCTCGATCACCGCGAAGAGATCAGCGAGGAGCTCGCTGTGCTCTACGGCTGTCTGCGTCTTTCGAGGAATCGCTGGGCCTCCGAGAATTCTTCGCTGTAGGCACGGAACGCGGCTGAGCGCTCCAGATCGGTCCCTTCGGAGGATACGACGCCGACGGTCCCGTCGCCGCGATTCGGCTCGCCTGCGAGCAGATTCAACTCCCGCAGCACGCGGAAGCTCCGTGCCGCGGACTCGGGGGCGAGCGGGTGGGCGCCGCCGCCGCCCAGCGCCTCGCGCAGATCCTCTCCCGCCGACTCACCCGCCTCTCGCAACGCCCTGAAGACGCCTGCGACCGTCGCCCGGGACGCCGTCTGCTCGCCCAGCGCCGCCAGTGAGAAAGCCACCTCCGCCTCCGTCCAGAGCGGATGCAGGAAGCCCGCGTCCCCGCCGGCGCGCGGCCGCCCGACCCGCGCCTCGTCCCCACCGCCGCGGGGCGGGTCGACGAGGACAAGGTGCTCGAACTCTGCGGCGAGGCCGGGCTCTGCCTCCAGCGCGGCGAAGTCGGTCAGGGCCAGTCCACCCCCGCCCCGCGCCGCCAGGCCCGAGAGCCGCTCGCGGCCGCAGCGATGGCAGGCGATCAGGGCGGCGCCGCCGTTGAAGCGGGCCAGCCCGGTGGCGCCGCTGGCGAGCGCGGCCCGGCGCGAGGCGTCGGCGCAGACGGCGAGCACGCCGGCGCCACTGGAGACCAGCTCGGCGATCGTGACGGTAGCCGAGCCGGCGCCAGGGACGATCGGCCGCTGTTGCAAACCGGCGCAAGACAAAGGCGCCCCGGAGCCGGCGGCGGCGCCGAGTTCGCGCTCGAGCTCCAGCTCGAAGCGCTGCCACCACTCGGCTTCCTCGCACCGACAGGCGTGTGAGGGCGCCGGTTCCCCGGCTGCGACCTCGAGCGGATAGAGCTCGCGCAGGACCACGCGGGGCTCCACCGAGCCGTTCCAGTGGTTGACCTCGAGCCGCACCGCGGCGTCGACGGCGTCCTCCTCTCCGACCCCGAGGCTGGAGCGCCCGAAGGCGACGCCGAGGGCCCGGTGGGCGCCGCTGTGGAGGCTGAAGCGGGCGTGCTTGCCCTCCCCCATCGTCCGTACGTCGCTGACCCGCGCTGAGGGGACCATCAGCCTCACCCCCGGGTTGCCCATCCCAAACGGCGCCAGCCGGCCCAGCTCCTCGGCCAGCTCGAGGCCGAGGCCGACCCCTCCCACGATCGCGTCAATCCGTTCGGTTCGCCGCAGGTCCTCCGGGCCGAGCCGCGCCGTGGCATGTGCGGCAAAGGCCTCGCGGAAGGCATCCAGGTTCTCGGCTCGCAGCGAGAGCCCTGCTGCGGCACGATGGCCGCCGAAGCTGAGCAGGTGCTCCGAGCAGACCTCCAGGGCCGCGAGCAGGTCGAAGCCCGGGATGCTCCGCCCAGAGCCGCGGCCTCCCCCCTCCCCGTCGAGAGAGACGACGACAACCGGCCGGTGGTGGCGCTCGACCAGTCGCGAGGCGACGATCCCGACCACTCCCGGGTGCCAGTCCTGACCGCCGAGAACCAGGCCCGAGGCCTCACGCAGCCGCTCGGGAAGGTCCCGGCGGGCCGCCTCCGCGGCGGTGTCCACCTCACGCTCGGTCGCGCGCCGCTCCGAGTTGGCACGGCCGAGCTCGGCGGCGATCTCCTCGGCGCGAGCCTCGTCTTCGGTCAGCAGCAGCTCGACCCCGGCGTCGGCCCGGTAGAGCCGACCGGCGGCGTTGATCCGCGGCGCCAAGCGGAAGGCCAGATCGCCCTCGTCGAGACGCGTCGGCTCACAGCGGGCCGAGGCGATCAGCGCCCGCAGTCCAGGCCTGCGGGCGCGTCGCATCGTCGCCAGGCCGCGCCGGACCAGCGAACGGTTCTCGCCGACCAGGGGGACGACGTCGGCGACCGTCGCCAGCGCCACCAGGTCGAGGTCCTGCTCGCCCTCGCCCTCTCCGCCGGCGGCCTCTCGCAGGGCGCAGGCCAGCTTCCAGGCGACCGCGGTCCCACACAGCGAGGCGAACGGGTAGCCGCTCAGCTCGGGATGCAAGATCGGGCAGTCGGGCAGCTGATCGCCGGCCTGGTGGTGGTCGGTGACGATCGTCGCCATCCCCAACTCCCGCGCCAGCCGCACCTCCTCTACCGCGGTGACGCCGCAATCGACGGTGAGCAGGAGCGAGCTGCCGCGCTGCGCCAGCCGCTCGACGTTCGGGGCGCTGAGCCCGTAGCCGTCGGCGATCCGGTCCGGGATCAGCCAGTCGCACTCGGCGCCAAGCTCGCGCAGAGTCGAGACCATCACCGTAGTCGCGCAGACGCCGTCGACGTCGAAGTCGCCGTGGACCGTGATCCGCTCGCCCGCCGCGATCACCGCCCGCACCTGGTCGGTGATCGCGGACATCGACCCGAAGGCCGAGGCCGGGTGCGACTCGTCGGCGGCGAGGAAGGCCCGCGCCAACTCGGGAGTGCGGTAGCCGCGGCGGACCAGGGTCACCGCCACCGGCTCGCTGAGGTCGAGATCGTCGGCCACGGCGCGCACGTCCGCGTAGGCGTATGGCTCGGCGGCGAACGCGGTTGGAAATTCCGGCACACAGACAGGCTAGGAAGCCTCGCGGCGGATTCAGCCGCGGAGACAGCCGGAAGATGCAGCGGAGACGCTAATCGAGTCGCTGCTCGGCGCGCATGCCGAAGAAGTAGACGACGCCGAGGCCGATCGCCACACCGGGAATCGCCGTCAGCGCCGTCACCACGTCGGTGTTGCCAAGCCCTTTGCCGCTGATCTCCTCGACGATCAGGCCGAAGACGATCGCCCCGATCACGGAGCCGACGAAGGCACCGACTATGCCCTGCCAGAAATGGTCGGGCAGGAAGACGGTGAAGTGCCAAAGCGCGATTCCCATCGTAAACCAGACGAGCAGGGCCATCAGCCGGTCACCTCCATCAGCGGTGCCTCCCGTGCTTGCGACGCTTCTCGCGGCGGGATCGCCGTTCTGCATTGCGTTCGCGACGCTCGACCGAGGCCGCGTCGGCGCCACCGTTGCTCGCCGGATCGGCGCCGTTGCCCTCGCTGGTCCGCTGCGCGGTCGCGACCGCGCCGGAGTGGGGCTCGGTGGCGGGCTCCGCGGCCTCGAGCTCGGCGACGATCTCAACTTCGCTCTCCTCGTCGGTGCCGAGCGGGGCCGTCACGATATCGTCGGCGAAAGCGGGGACCCTTCCCTCGGCCTCGGCTATGCGCAATCGCCGCCGCACGAAGCCCGGCTCGCGTTCCTTCCAGGCCGTCAGGACCGGCGAGGCGATGAAGATCGACGAGTAGGTGCCGGAGGCGATCCCAATCAGCATCGCGAAGGCGAAGTCCTGCAGCGTCGCGCCGCCGAAGACCAGCAGCGAGCCGACCGCGAGCAAGGTCGAGAAGCTGGTCGCGAGCGACCGCGTCAGCACCTCGCTCATCGAGCGGTTGACAATCTGGGAGAAGGCCGCCCGCGGCATCCGCGGAACGTTCTCGCGTATTCGGTCGAAGACGATGATCGTGTCGTAGAGCGAGTAGCCCAAGATGGTGAGAAAGGCGGCGACGGTCCCGCTGCTCACCTCTTTCCCCGTCAACGAGTAGATCCCGGCCGTGATCAGGATGTCGTGGAAGAGGGCGATCAGCACCGGCACGGCGAACTTCGGATCGAAGCGCAGCGCCACGTAGCCGCAGATCACCAGCAGCGAGAAGATCAGCGCCTTCAGGGCGCTGTTCGCCACCTGCTGACCGAAGGTCGGGCCGACGCTGGTGCTTTCGAATCCGTTCTTGGCGATACCGAACTGGGCGGCGAGTGCCCCCTCCGCTTTCTTGACTTCACCGGGCCCGAGCTGGGAGGTCTGGATCTGGAAGACGTTGTTCCCGAAGACCGGGTTGGAGACCTGCTGGATCTGCTCGCCGCTGACGCCGACCGAGTCGAGCGCCCCGCGCACCCCTTCCTCGTCGGTTGGCTTGACCAGAGCTGCGATGACCCGGGTGCCCGACTTGAAGTCGATGCCGAAGTTGAGCTGCTTGGTCGCCAGGGCGAGGGCGCCGATGAGCAGGATGATTCCCGACATCGTGAAGAACCAGCGGCTGGCGCCCATGAAGTCGAAGTGCCAGCGCATCCCCCGACGATCGGCGCCGAGGAGGCTCGGGGAGCTGAACAGCCGCGTGCGGCTCATCGAGCCGAGCAGGGCCTGGGTGAAGACGACCGCGGTCAGCAGCGAGACGATCGTGCCGACGCCGAGGGTGAAGGCGAAGCCCTTGACGTCCGCGGTCGCCAGCACGAAGAGGATGAAGGCGGTGAGCAGGGTGACGACATTCGCGTCGATGATCGTCGCGATCCCGCGTTTGTAGCCGGCACTGATCGCGCTCGGCATCGAGCGACCGGCCCGCACCTCCTCCTTTATTCGCTCGAAGATGACGATGTTGGAGTCGGCCGCGACCCCGATCGTCAGGATCAGCCCCGCGATCCCCGGCAGGGTCAGGGTGATCGGGATCAGTTTGATCAGGGCGAAGAAGATCACCCCGTAGGCGCCGAGCGCGATCGAGGCGACCAGACCGAGGAAGCGGTAGTAGATGAGCAGGAAGATGACGACCAGCGTCAGGCCGATGATCCCGGCCTTGATGCCTTCGTGCAGGGCCTGGGTGCCGAGGGTCGCGGAGACCTGGGTCTGGCTGATCAGCTTCAGGTTGATCGGCAGGGCGCCGATCTGCAGCGTCGTCGCCAGTTCCTGCGCCTCTTCGGGGCTGTTGAAGCCGCCGGAGATCTGGGCGCCGGTGCGGCCGTCGATCCCGTCCGGGTTTTCGGCGAAGTTGATGATCGGCCGCGATTTGACTTCGTTGTCGAGGACGACGGCGAAGTGACCGGACAGCGCCCCGGCTTCTTCGGCGCTGACCGGGCCGATCGCCTGCGCCTGGCCGCGTTGGGCGATCTTGCGGGTGACTTC
>DATAIY010000024.1:0-8514 GCA_036262475.1 Solirubrobacterales bacterium | reverse complement strand
CGGCGCGACCCCGGTCAAGTACCGCGGGTTCGACGAGTTCCTGAAGCGAGTGGCCAAGGAGGCCGTGCTGGATGGCGAGACCGAGGCCTCCTACGCTGTGAGCGCGGCGGCGATCGTGCTGCGACGCCACGTCTCCGCTGGGGAGATCGACGACATCCGCGCGATCCTCCCCGAGGACCTTCGCCCGATCCTCGGCTGACGCGGGCGTGCCCGACGCCAGATGAGCGAACGCACCTTTGAGATTCCGGCACCCCCGGTCCACCTCACCGGCGACCCGACCCTTCATCGCCTAACTCCCCAAACTGCTGGGCGGGTATAGGGGACGCCGTAACCCGGACAAGCCTCCAGGGTCGGGATGCTTGGGAGGGATGCCGGAGGCCCGGACACGACCTGAAGTCTGCCCTTGGACCGCTGCTATCGTCGGCTCTGTCGAGGATATGACCGCGAAGCCGAAGTCCGCGCCGCCTCAGAACGAGCCATCCCGCGAGGACATGCAGTGGGTTCAGGGAGGCGACTTCCTGATGGGGTCGGAGGATTTCTATCCGGAGGAGGCGCCCGTCCATCGTGTTCGCGTCGGTGGCTTCTGGATCGATCGCCACCCGGTCACGAACGCCCAGTTCGAGAGCTTTGTGGCGGAGACTGGCTACGAGACCGTTGCCGAGCGACCACTCAACCCCACCGACTACCCAGGAGCACCGGTGGAGCTCCTGGTTCCCGGATCCCTTGTCTTCCTGACCGCCACACCGAGGCCTTCGCCGAGGCGGTGCGGGGCTTGTCCGGATGATTCTGCCCCCTTCGTCGTCCCAGCGTGGGCAGCGGCCGCGGACAGCCGGGTTCCTGCAGACGCGGGTGGCGATAGGTTCGTTTCATCTCATAGCCACCTACGGAAAGGTCTTCGATGGCACACATGAGCGGCAGCGCCAACGCAGAGATCGACGCGCCTGTGCACGAGGTGTGGGGGGTGGTGGAAGACGTGCTCACGGCGCCGGACTGGCAGGGCGGTCTGGTGGCGATGTCGGCGTTGGAGCGCGACGCCGACGGGCGCCCGACGCTGGTCGAGACCGAGAACGACATCAAGGTCAGGCACGTCAAGACGCGAGTGCGGTTCCGCTATGAGCCTCCCACGCGCCTTTCCTGGACCCAGGAGAAGGGTGATTTCAAATCAGTCACCGGCTCCTGGAGGCTGGAGGATCTCGGCGAGGGGCGGACGCGAGCGACGTACACGCTCGACGCCGACCCCGGACGCGTGCTCGGGATGCTGATCCGCGGACCGGTCGAAGCCGCCATCCTCGCGATGCTGGTGAACGCCCGCCCGGGTGAGCTGAAGGTGCGGATCGAGAACGCCTGACAGATGCCTTCACAGGCGGCCCGCGAGCCCTAGGCTCGGGTGGTCCAAGAGAGCGCCAGCATCGCTGCCGCACCGGTTGCGAGGCTCACGCCGGTCACAGGGAGCTCTCTGCAAGCTCGACCTAACCGGCACCGGCCTAGAGGGCAACGAGCAAGGCCAGCTTCGCCTACACAGGGCTCCGGCAGGTTGAGGAGACCCGGTATTTGGCAAGGGCCCCCTGAGCGCCTTTCTCCTCATTCCCGGCCCGAGTCTCATCCGGTTGATCGTAGCTGGCTGGTCTCGGTTGGAGGTTCGATGAGGGACACTACCCGCGTCGGCCGGAAGCACTCGGCTAGGGTCGGTCCATGCCGACCTACATTCGCTTTGGCGACGACCACTACGTTGCCGTCCAGGAGGGTTGGACCGAGGTCAAGAGGCTGATCGACGACTCCGAGTCAGCGAAGGTTCCGCTCTTCGAGGCGACCCGGATCGACGGCGCGAGGATGCTCCTCAACGCGAGCGAGGTGCGGACGATCACCGAGGGAAAGAATAAGGACGACCCCAAGCAGCCGTGACGCCGGACCGCGACCCGCGCATCGTCACCGGCTCCGACTACGGGAATCCGGACCCGGAATGGAAACGGATCGGCTGGAGCCGGCGTCGCCGCAGTGTCGAACTGGCCGCGGCAAAGGTCAACTACGTCGAAATCGGCGAGGGCGAGCCGATCCTCTTCCTCCACGGGATCTCCGGCTGCTGGCAGAACTGGCTCGAAAACCTCCCCCACTTCGGCCCCGACCGCCGCGCGATCGCGCTCGACCTGCCGGGGTTCGGCTCCAGCCCGATGCCGTCGTGGCCGATCGACATGCCGGCCTACGGTCGGCTCGTCCTCGACTTCTGCGAACGACTCGGGCTGGAGCGGGTGACGCTGGTCGGCAACTCGATGGGCGGATTCATCGCGACCGAGGTGGTGACCGCCGACCCGGCCCGCTTCGAGCGCCTCGTCCTCGTCTCCGCCGCCGGGATCCTCAACACCCGGAACCCGGAAGCGCGGGCGACCGTCACCGCCTTCGTCTGGAAGCAACTCGGGCCGGTGGTCGCCGACCGGGGCCGCTCGATCGTCTCGCGCCGGCTCAGCCGGGAGCTAACCCTGGCGCCGTTCTTCCGCTACCCCAGCCGGCTGCGGCCCGAGCTCCTGCTGGAGCAGATGGCGGGCGGGGCGCGGTGCCCGGCTTTCAGAGACGCCCTGCGGGCGCTGATCCGCTACGACATCCGCGAGCGGCTGGGAGCGATCGAGATGCCGGCGCTGATCGTCTGGGGTCTATCGGACCGGGTGATCCCGGTGTCGGCGGCGATCAGCTACCACCGCCGCATCCCTCACTCGCGCCTGGAGATCTTCGAGCGCACCGGCCACCTGCCGCAACTCGAGCGGCCGCTGCGCTTCAACGCCCTCCTCGACGAATTCCTCGCCGAATAGAGGTCAACTCGTGACGACGCCGTGGGCGGCCGACGACACGGTGTTCGCGTACTTGGCCATGACGCCGCGGCTGAAGAGCGGCTCGGGAGACTCGTACTCGGCGACCCGTTTCTCGATTTCCTCGTCGGAGAGGGCGACGTCGAGGCGGCGGGCGTCGATGTCGACCGTGATCTCGTCGCCCTCGCGGATCGCGCCGATCGGCCCGCCCTTGGCCGCCTCCGGGGCGACGTGTCCGATCATCAGGCCGCGGGTGGCGCCGGAGAAGCGGCCGTCGGTGACCATCGCGACGCTCTCGCCGAGGCCCTCGCCGACGATCGCCGCGGTCACCTGCAGCATCTCCCGCATGCCGGGGCCGCCCGACGGGCCCTCGTTGCGGATCACGACGATGTCGCCGGGGTTGATCTGCTGATCCTTGACCGCGCGGAAGCACTCCTCCTCGGACTCGAAGACGCGGGCCGGGCCGGACTGCTGGCGCCGCTCGGTGCCCGCGACCTTGACCACGGCGCCTTCGGGGGCGAGGTTGCCCCGCATGATCGCCAGGCCGCCTTCGGACTTCAGCGGATCGTCCAGGGGGCGCACGACTTCCTGGCCCGGCTTCTCTTTGGCTGCCTCGGCCTCCTCGCCGATCGTCCTGCCGCTGACGGTGATCGCGTCGCCGTGCAGAATCCCGGCGTCGGCGAGGCGCTTGAGGATCACCGGCACACCGCCGGCGGCGTAGAGGTCGGTGGCGACGAAGCGGCCGCCGGGCTTGAGGTCGGCGAAGAGGGGCGTCGCCCGCGAGATCCGCTCGAAGTCGTCAATCGTGAGCTCGATGTCGAGCTCATGGGCCAGCGCGATCAGGTGCAAGACGCCGTTGGTCGAGCCGCCCGAGGCGCAGACGCAGGCGATCGCGTTCTCTAGCGAGTCGCGGGTGATCACCTTGCTCGGCCTGATGTCGTCGACCAGGACCTTGATCACCAGCTCGCCGATCTTCTCGGCGACCGTGCCCTTGTCGTCGTCTTCGGCCGGCACCATCGCCGAGCCTCCGGCACTGATCCCCAGCGCCTCGAAGGCGCAGGCCATCGTGTTGGCGGTGAACTGGCCGCCGCAGGCGCCGGCCCCCGGGCTGGCGACCCCCTCGAGCTCGTTCAGTTCCTCGTCGCTCATGTCGCCGGCGTTGTGGGCGCCGATCGCCTCGAAGACGTCGAGGATCGTGACGTCGCGGCCATGCCAGTGGCCCGGCGCGATCGAACCGCCGTAGAGCAACACCGAGGGGACGTCGAGCCGAGCCAGCGCCATCGCGCAGCCGGGAATCGTCTTGTCGCAGGCGCAGAGGGCGACGATCGCGTCGAACTGGTAGCCGCGGGCCATCAGCTCGATCGAGTCGGCGATCACCTCGCGGCTTATCAGCGAGGCCTTCATCCCCTGCGTCCCCATCGTCACCCCGTCGGAAACGGCGACGGTGTTGAACTCCATCGGGGTGCCGCCGGCCGCGCGCACGCCCTCTTTGACGTGCTCTGCCAGGGCCCGCAGGTGAAAGTTGCACGGCATCGCCTCGGTCCAGGTGTTGGCGATCCCGATCGTCGGCCGACTGAGGGCGTCGTCGTCAAAGCCGATGCCCTTCATGTAGGCGCGCGAGTGGGCGCGGTCGGGACCGTCGAAGACGGTGGCGGAACGGGGACGCGGGAGGCTGGTGGCGGTGCCGTCAGTAATCATGGACCAAATCTACTGACGAGCCTGGCCGTGAGGTCGAAGACGTCGACCGGGCCGGGTCCTTTCCCCAGGTCGCGGAGTCCCGCGCCCACCGCGGCCGAGGCGACCCGCCGCGCGGCCTCGGCCGCCTGCAACGGACTGGCGCCTCGGGCAAGGCACGCCGCCAGCGTCGAAGAGTGGGTGCAGCCCGAGCCGTGGGCGGCGCCGTCGGGATGCCTCTCGCCGGGGATCTCGACCGGCTCCTCGCCGTCGAAGAAGAGATCGACCAGGCGCTCGCTGTGGCCGCCGGTGACGACCACCGACTTCGGCCCAAGCGCCAGCATGTCCCGCGCCAGGTCCTCTTGGGTGGACCCCTCCCCCGCTCCCGTCAGCTCGCGGGCCTCGGGGATGTTCGGCGTCGCCACGGTGGTCATCGGCAGCAGCCGCTCAACCAGCGCCTGGCGGGCGTCCTGGTCGAGCAGGACGGCGCCGCTCTCGGCGACCATCACCGGGTCGATCACGACCGGGGCCTCGCCGACGTAGCCCAGTGCCTCGACCACGGCGTCGACCGTCTCGACCGTTCCCAACATCCCGATCTTGACGGCATCGACGCCGATGTCCTCGGCGACCGCTCGCACCTGGGCGACGATGATCCGGGGCGAGACCGACTCGACCACCTCGACCCCGATCGTGTTCTGCGCAGTGATCGCCGTGATCGCCGTCATCCCATGTACTCCACAGCGAGCGAACGCCTTGAGATCGGCCTGAATGCCCGCTCCGCCGCCGGAGTCGGAACCGGCGATCGAGAGTACCGCGGGTACGGGTCGCGTGGTCACTCGGGGAGCCTAGATGGCGGCAGCGGACGAAGGCGACGCAAGCAGCATCCTCGACTACAGCCCCATCGGCGAGCAGGCGACGTAGCCGAGCAACTCGTCGCCTCTCCGGGGCGCGGCTGGTGCCGCCGCCGATCAGCGACGTCACCGTCGACCGCACCGGATGCGCCGTCGACGTCGAGCACTTCCGCGCGGCCCTCTAGCCGCCGCATTAGAGTCGCGAGGCATGCGTCGCCGCACCCGGAAGTGGCCTGCTCCGGCCATCCTCGCCTGGCGGTCATTCCACGCCGCGGTCGCCATCGCCTTCCTCGGCTCCATCGCCTACGTCTGGTGGTGCGCCCTGACCGGACGCCGCGCTCGCCTCTTGAGGCCCGCAGCGGTCGCCCTTGCCGGCGAGGCGGTGGTCGTGGCGGCAAACCACGGGGACTGCCCCTAGGGCCCGTCGGCGATCGGATCGGCGTCCCGTGCCGCTGTTCCAACTGGTGCTCCCGCCATCGGCCGGCTGGCGAGCCGTACCCGTCCTCGGCGTCGTCACCGCCGTCGGAATTGTTCTGCTGTCGGCGCGAGGTCCGCGCCGCGAGCAGATCGACGCCGCGCCCTAGCCGACCAGCCCCAGTTGCGTGTACGCGACGGACTGGAACGAGCGCCGGTGCAGCGGTGAGATCCCGAGCTTGTCGATCGCGGCGCGGTGCTCGGGGGTCGAGTAGCCGACGTGCTCCTCGAAGCCCCAGCCGGGGTGCTCGAGGGCGGCTTCGTGCATGTAGCGGTCGCGGGTGACCTTGGCGATCACCGAGGCGGCGGCGATCGCGGCGCTGGTGGCATCGCCCTGCACGACAGCGCGGTGCGGGACCGCGCAGCGCGGCAACGCGAAGCCGTCGACGAGGCTGATCGCGCTCTCCCCCGGCCGCAGCCGTTCCAGCGCGTTGGAGAGCGCTTCGAGGTTGGTCACGTGCAATCCGCGGCGGTCGATGCCGGCGGCGGAGCGGACGACGACGCTGACCCGCTCGGCGGCCCGCAGCACGCTCGGGAACATCTCCAGCCGCCGCTCCACGGTCATCTGCTTGGAGTCGTGCAGGCCGGCGAGGGCGCGGCGGTCAGCGTGGCAGAGCCGCTCGTAGTCGATCAGCACCGCGGCGGCGACCAATGGGCCGGCGAGGCAGCCGCGGCCGGCCTCGTCGGCGCCGGCGACGAACCTGCTCTGGAGACCGCGATCGAAGGCGAAGAGGCGGCGGCTGCGCGCCAGCCTGCGGCGGTGAGACTTCGGCTTAGAGGGTGCCGATGCGGTCGGGCGGCCAGTAGGTGGCAAAGGCCTCACCGATGATCCAGTCGCGAGGGACGGGTCCCCAGAAGCGGCTGTCGTCGCTGGCTCCACGATTGTCGCCCATCATGAAGTAGTGGTCGGGTGGAATCGTGATCGCACGCGGCATGTTGCAGGCGCCGGCGTTGCCGCAGGGGGAGATGTATGGCTCGTCCTTCTTCTCGACCCCGTTGACCACAGGGTGGCCGTCTTTGACCGAGAGCGTGTCGCCGGGCCCGGCGACGATCCGCTTGATGAAGTTCTGGCTCGACTCCCCGGCAGTCGGCTTCGGGCACGGTTCGCCGGCTTTGGGATGGACGCCGCATTCGGTTCCGCTGTCGGCACCGGCGGGCGGATGGAAGACGACGATGTCGCCGGGCGAGGGATCGGTGAAGTTGTAGAGGAAGCGATTGACCAGGACCCGCTGGCCGACGGCGAGCGTGGGCTCCATCGATTCCGAGGGGATCTGGTACGGCTTGACCACCCAGGCTTGGATCGCCAGCGCCAGCCCCAGGGCCAGCGCGACGATGACGACCAACTCGACCAGCCCGCCGCCTTTGCCCTTCGGCTTCGGGATTGAGAGTTTCAGGCCGCTGAGTCCTCGTCGGAGTCGCCGGCATCGGCCGGCTTCTCGTCCTCGGCATGCTCGGAAGCTGCGTTGTCCTCAGTCTCTCCCGCCTCGGGCGCTGCCGCGTCCGTCTCTGCCCCTGGATCAGTCTCTGCTGCGGCCTCAGGTTCCGCTGCCTCTGCCTCGGGCTCCGGCGCGGCCGTCTCATCGCTCACCTCGACCTCGGGGGAGTCGGCCTCGGCCTCGGGCGCCTCGACGACCTCGACGTCCTCCTGGGTGACGCCCTCGGCGTCGGTTGCCACGGGCTCGGCCGCGGCTTTCGGCGCCGAAACCACGTCGTCGTCGATTCCCCAGCGCCGCTCGGCGACGCGAGCGGCCTTGCCGACCCTGCCGCGAAGGTAGTAGAGCTTGGCCCGTCGCACGTCACCGCGCGCCGCGACCTCGAGTTTCTCGATCTTCGGCGAGTGCAGCGGAAAGGTCCGCTCCACGCCGACTCCGAAGGACTGCTTGCGGACCGTGAAGGTCTCTCGGGCGCCCGAGCCCTGGCGCCGCAGGACGACACCCTCGAAGACCTGGGTGCGCTTGCGAGTCCCCTCGATCACCTGAAAGTGGACGCGCACGCGGTCGCCTGGGCTGAAAGAGGGAAGTCCCTGCTTCAGCTGGGCACGCTCGATGCTGTCGATTACGGAGCTCATTTGGCGAGAAAAAACCGCCGGACCCAGGTACGGGAACCGCGCGGTCGCGGAATGGTAGCCCAAAGGGCTGGTGCGCCGGGTTCCCCCGAACCCCGATCGGGATGTTTGCCCATACCCGCTTCCGGGGACCCTGAGGCTGGGTAGACACCGAGGGGAGGAATCCGATGCTTACTTTGATCCTGATCATCCTTCTCGTGATCCTGCTGTTCGGCGGCGGTTACGGATCCAGCCGACGCGGCCGCGTCTAGGCAACCGCATTTCGAGTAACCGGAAAGGACGGACTGCGATGGCATCTAGGACCAAAGCGGACAGGAGCGCCGCCGCCAAGAAAGGCGCGGCGACCCGCAAGGAAAATGAGGCGAAGCAGAGCCAGGGCGAGGCTAAAAGCGCCGCAAAAGACGCCGGCGAGGCGATAACCGAAGCCGCGCTCTCGATCGCGAAGACCACGAAGAAGACGGTCGCGGCTGCCGCGAAGCGGGTCGAGGCCGAGAAATCGAAGCGCTCGAGGTAGCTACTCGGCGTCCGACTCGAACTGCTCGGCTCGCGCGCGGCTCTGCTCGAGCCGCCACCGCCGCACCTTCTCGTGATCGCCGGAGAGCAGGATCTCCGGCACCTCCCAGCCCCGATGGACCGGCGGCCGGGTGTAGTG
>DATAIY010000023.1:0-2055 GCA_036262475.1 Solirubrobacterales bacterium | reverse complement strand
GGCCAGTCGCCTAGCCGCGCCAGCACCGTCTCGCCACGACCGTCCTCTCGGCCCTGCTCGTCCTCAGCGGCCTGGCGCCGCTGCGCCGCCTGCCGGGGCGGCGCCCGGCCGCGAGCACGCGACCATCGGCGGCCGATCTCCGTGGCCCCGCCGCCGCACCCCCTCTGGGAGCTTCCCGTGTCTGAGCTGGCGATCCGCCGCGGCGCCGCCCCGGCCCTTGCGGTCGAGGCGCTGAGCTACTCCTATCCGCGATCCGCCACCCCGGCGCTGAGCGACGTCTCCTTCGAATTGGCGCCGGGTGAGTTCGTCGTCCTCGCCGGCCGCTCCGCCTCCGGCAAGTCGACCCTGCTCAAAGCCGCCTGCGGCCTGGTCCCGCACTTTCACGGTGGCGAGATCGAGGGGACGATCGAAGTCGCCGGCCTCGACGCGATCGAGTCCGGACCCGGAGAGCTCGCCGCTGTCGTCGGCTACGTCGCCCAGGACCCCGAGACCCAGGTCGTCTCGACCACCGTCGCCGCGCATCTCCAGCGGCAGCTCGATCTCGGCGGCGACGGTCCCGCCGACCGAGCGCGCGCCGTCGAGGAGGTCGCCCTGGCCCTTGCGATCCCCCACCTGCTCGACCGCACCGTGGACACCCTTTCCGGCGGCGAGCTTCAGCGCGTGGCTCTCGCGGCGGCCTTGGTAACCCGGCCCAGCTTGGTGCTTCTGGATGAGCCGACGTCCCAACTCGATCCTGTCGCCGGTGACGAGCTCATCTGGCTTCTGCGAAGACTCAATGAGGAGTGGGGCGTCGCCGTCCTCATCGCCGAACACCGTTTGGAGCGCTGCCTGGCCGCCGCCGACCGCGTTGTCGCCATGGACGCCGGCGCCATCTCCTTCGACGGGTCACCCGGCAGCTTCCTCTCGTGGTCTCACGTCTCTGACCCGGCTCTAACCACTCCGGCGGCCCGTCTCTTCTCTCTGGCCGGCATAGCCCCTCTCCCGATCGGAGTCCGCGCCGCCCGGTCCACCCTCGAATCAAGCGAGGCTGCTGATGCCGGGGGCCTAACCCCCTCCGAACGGCTTGTACTTCTCCGTCGTCGGGCCGGTGGACAGCCCCCCACGCCCCACTGGAGCAAGTTGAGTGAGGAGGGGGTTAGGCCCCCGGCAAACTCCACCCTCGATGCAAGAGCCCTCTGGGTAGAGCTCGAACGCAACGAGGAGCCCCGCGACGTCCTCCGCGGCATCGACCTGAAGATCGCCCGCGGCGAACGCGTCGCCCTGATGGGCCGCAACGGCGCCGGCAAGAGCACTCTGCTGCGGGCGGCGGCCGGGTTGGTCGAGCAGGTGAGGGGAAAGCTCGAGGTGAGCGGGGGGATTGCACTGCTGATGCAGAACCCCGGGGACTACTTGGTGCGGGAGCGGGTCGGAGACGAACTACCAGGCGAGGCTGGAATGGCGGCGTTGCGGGTCGTGGGGTTGGAGCACGCGATCGAGTCGGACCCGCGGGATCTCTCGGGCGGTGAGCGGCAACGGTTGGCGCTGGCGATCGCGCTGGCGGGGCGGATGGACGGGGAGCAGCTGCCGGGACTGGTCGCCCTCGACGAGCCGACGCGCGGAATGGACCGGACCCGCAAGGAGGACCTCGTGGCATTAATCGACGAGCTCGCAACCGGCGGCGCCGGCGTCGTCGTCGCCACCCACGACGTCGAGTTCGCCGCGGCCTTCGCCCAGCGAGTCGTGCTGATGGGGGACGGGGTCCTGATCGCCGACGGCGCCGCCGCCGACGTTCTCTCCGGTGGCTGGTACTTCGCCACCGAGGTCGCGCGGGTGCTCGACATACCCGGGGTCGTCACCCCAGAGCAGGGCGCCGCAGCGCTGCTCGGGGACGGGGGAGAGACTAGATGAGCTGGGAGCTGGTCAGCTTCCTGATCCTCGGCGCCGTCCTGCTCGGCGGCTTCGCCTGGTATGAGCGTTCGCGGCCGCCCTCGCAGGTCGTCGCCCTGGTCGCGGCGCTGGCGGCGCTGGCGATCGCCGGGCGGATCGCCTTCGCCGCCTTCCCCAACCTCAAGCCGA
>DATAIY010000022.1:0-8115 GCA_036262475.1 Solirubrobacterales bacterium | reverse complement strand
CGGGCGGCGAGGTGGCTTTGGGCGCAGCCGCCACCCGCTCCGGCGCCGGTCGAATCGTCAGGCGCGGCAAGCCGACGTCCGCCGCGAGCGGCGGCGGCTCCGGCGGCCCGGGAGAACTGCAGCGCCAGCAGCCCACCCACGGCGAGCGCCGCCACCGTGCCCAGAGCTCCCCACCGAATCCGGATCCCATCCACCCGGCTCAAGGGGCGAGCGGGAGGGGATTCGCCCCCTACGCGGCGGACGCGCGCAGCTTTTCGATGTCGCGCAGCTGGTCGTCGACCCAGTCGCCCGGATTGCGCGAGTAGATGATCTCCTTCAGCCCTTCGGACCATTCCCGCCGCCGCTCGGGGTCCATGGTCAGGGCCCGGTAGATCGCGTCGGCCTGCTCCTGGATGTCGAAGGGGTTGACCGAAATCACGTAGTCCCAGAGCTCCTCGTGGGAGCCGGTGTTCTCGGAGAGCATCAGCACCCCGTCGCGGGTGTTCACCGCCGGCGCCTCCTTGGCGACCAGGTTCATGCCGTCGAAGATCGCGTTGACCATCAGCAGGTCGAAGTGCTTGTAACGGGCGACGGCCTCGGGGAAGTTCTCGTAGATCTTGAGGTCGATCGGCATCCAGTCGGTGGTCCCGTGGCGGTGGTTGACGACGGCGGCCAGGGCATCGATCCGCTCCAGGTACTCGGCGTACTCGGGCACGTCCTGGCGCGAGGGCTGCAGGTGGGCGACGAAGGTCACCTCTTCGCGGAACTCCGGGTGCTGGGTGAGGAAGGTGTCGAAGGCGGTGAACCCGCGCAGCACGTTCTTGGAGAGGTCGGCGCGGTCGACGCGGATGATCAGGTGCTTGCGGCGGCGCTCCAGCACCTCACGCTCGGCCTCGGCCACCTCCGGCGAATCGGCCACCCGCTGCAGCCGCCGGGCGTCGATCGAGAGCGGGTAGGCACGGGCGAGGGTCTTGCGGCCGTTGTAGCGGACCTCCGCATTGACGTAGTCGACGTCGGCGCCAACCAGCAGTTCATCGCAGCAGCGGAGGAAGTTGATGCAGTAGGCATGGGTGTGGAAGCCGATGATGTCGTTGGCCAGCATGCCCTCGAAGAGCGCCTCGCGGATCCGGCCCGGCAGGACCCTCCAGCTGTCGGGCTGAGACCAGGGGATGTGGACGAAGTGGTGGAGGAAGACGTCGGGCCGCCCTTTGCGGATCATTCCCGGCGCCGTGTAGAGGTGGTAGTCGTGGAGCATCACCAGTGGCCGCTCGTGGCCCTCGATCTGCCGCAGCACGGCCGCGGCGATATCGCCGTTGACCGTCTGGTAGCCAAAGTCCCAGGCGTCGAGCTCTTCCTGGCGGATGTCCGGCGCGTTGGAGAGGTCCCAGAGGTAGTGCTGGATGAACCAGAGGATCGGGTTGGCGATGACGTTGTAGAAGCGGTCGTAGGCCTGGGCGTCGCTGCCGACCAGGAGCACCCGGTAGTCGATGCCGTCGATCGACAACTGCACCGGGCCACCCTTCTCCTCGGAGACGGCAACGTCCTCGTCGGTCATCGCCGAGGCGATCCAGAGCGCTTCGCGGTGGGAGACGAGGCCTGAGAGCGCGGTGACCAGGCCGCCGCCGCCACGGCGCACCGTCCGCTCTCCCGCCTCGTTGCGCTCGAACTGGGCCGGACCCCGATTCGAGACGATGATCAAAGGCGAGGAGTCCACGCCGCAGAGGTTACGCGCTCAGGTTTCGAGGTCCGTCAGCAGGCCCAGCCAGTCGCGCAGCAGGCGCGGCGAGAGGAACTCTTTGCGGGCGTGCTCCTTGCCCGCCCGCCCGAGGCTCTTGCCGAGGCTGGGGCTGCGAAGGATCTCGAGGCAGCGCTGGGCGCACTCGGAGGGGGAGTTGACGAGGAAGCCGCTGACCCCGTCCTCGATCTGCAGCGGAATTCCGCCGACGTTGCCGGCGACCGTCGGCCGTCCCTTCCAGAGCGCCTCGGTGACGGTCAGGCCGAAGCCCTCGCGGACCGACTTCTGCAAGCAAACGTCGGACTGCGACTGGAAGGCGTTGACCTCGATCGCGCCGACGTTGTTGAGGTTGCTGAGGATCTTGATGTCGGGATCCGCGTCGGCGTATTCGAAGGTCTTCTGGAAGTACTCGCGGCCCTCGGGGTCGTCGGTCGCCATCGAGCCGACCATTGCCAACTGCACCTCGGGGATCGCCTCGGTCACCTCGCGGTAGGCGTCGATGACGCCGATCGGGTCCTTCCAGGGGTCGAAGCGGGAGACCTGGGTGATCAGCGGCCGGTCGACGTCGATCCCGAACTGGCGGCAGACGAAGGCCGCGTCCTCAGGCGAGAAGGCCATGTTCTTCGGCGACAGCGGGTCGATCGCCGGCGGGATGATGTTGACCCCGCTGCCGTCCATCGCGGCCGGCACGTAGGTGGGCATGTGCCAGACGCTGGCGTCGTATTCCTCGATCATCGGCAGCAGGCGCTCGATCGGCGCCGGGTTGGGAGTCGAGAGGTCGATGTGGCAGCGCCAGATCCAGCGCCGGCCCTTGGCCAGAGCGCCGCGGCGCAACCCAATCGGCTGCGGGTCGTGGACGATCACGGCGTCCCATTCGCCCTGCAGGCCCTCGGCGTTCATCGCGTTGATCTCGTCGAACAGCTTCCACTGCTTGTCGTTGAGCCTGTCCGGCGCTCCCTGGAGGGAGTTGTGGAGGAGCTTGGTCGCCTTGAAGAACTCCTCTTTGCCGAAGATCACGTGCCAGTGGGCGTCGAGGCCGACGTCTCGCATCAGCGGCACGATCGTGTAGAGGATCTCCGAGACGCCGCCCCCGAAAGCGGTGGCGCTGACGTGCAGGACGCGTTTCCCTTTCAGCGGCCCGGCCAGCTCGCGGATGCGCTCGGTGATCTCTTTCCCGACTATGTGGGTGTAGTCGGTGAGGGACTTCTGGCCGAGGGCGACTTCCTGAAGCAAGTCCGGAGTTCTACACGCACGGGCGCCGCGGCGGCCCCTAGCCCGCGGAGACCGAGTCCGGGCGCTTGCCCAAAGTGACCTCGACCTGCTCCTTCTTGCCATCGTGGAGGACGGTCAGGGTCACCTTTTCACCCGGCTTCTTGGAGGCGACGAAGCGGGCGAGGTCGTCGGGCTGGACGACGTCGTGGCCGTCGACCTGGAGGATCACGTCGCCCCCGGTGCTGTATTCGCCGGCCTGGAAGCTGAGCTTCTGGTTGCCTCCTTCGAGGCCGGCCTTCTCCGCCGGCCCGCCCGGAACCACTTCGGCGAGCAGTCCGCCGAAGGTCGTGTCGAGGCCGAGCTTCGTGGCCAGCTGCGGGTAGAGCGCCTGGCTGGAGACGCCGATGTAGGCGTATTCGGCGGTGCCGTCTTCCTCCAACTGGGCTATCGAGCGTTTGATCGCCGAGATCGGCACCGCGAAGCCGACGCCGTCGTTGGCGCCGGAGTTGGTCTCGATCTGCTGGTTGATGCCGAGGACCCTGGCGCTACCGTCCAGCAGCGGACCGCCGGAGTTGCCGGGGTTGATCGAGGCGTCGGTCTGGATCGCTCCCTCGATCTGGAACTGGGTCAGCGATTTCACCGAGCGGTTGGCGGCCGAGACGACTCCGACCGAGAGCGATGACTGTTCCCCGAAGGGGCTGCCAATCGCCGCCACCGGCTCGCCGACCAGGATTTCACGGTCGTCCCCGAGCCTCAGCGGGTGCAGGTCGAGGCCGTCCGGCTTGACCTTGAGCAGGGCGACGTCGGCGAACGGATCGAAGCCGACGATTTCGGCGGGGACGACATTGCGGTCGGGGAACTCGACGAAGACTTCCTTGGCCGGCACCCGCTTGCCGCTCGATTCGTCGGTTACGACGTGGGCGTTAGTGACGATGTTGCCCGCGGTGTTGAGGACGAATCCCGAGCCCTCGGCACCGCTGCCGGCAAAGACCGAGCGGATCGTGACCACGCCCGGCAGGGCTTCGCGGTAGACCCTGGCGGCGTCGAAGCCGCTGGCGGCGGTCTCGACGATGACCCGAGGCTTCGCGGCGAACCTCGACTGGCTGCTGCTGTCGGAGCTGCTGCCGCTGGAGCCGCAGCCCGAGAGCAGGGCAAGGCAGAGCAGCAGCGCGCCGAGCGCCGCCCGCCGCCTCACGCGCCGGTCCCGGCGGTAACTCGGGTCGGTTGCGCCCCGGTGGCATCCCGGGCCGGCGGCAGGTCCAGCGTGAAGGCGGTGAAGCGGCGGCTGGAGCTGATCGTGATCCGCCCCTCCATCCGCTGCGCGAGCTCGCGGCCGATCGCCAGACCGAGCCCGGATCCACCCGCCGTGTCGGCGGTGTAGAAGCGCTCGAAGATCCGGTTCTGGACGCGCTGGGGGATACCCGACCCCTCGTCGGAGACGGTCAACTCGGCGCGGCGGTTGGCGGAATACGTAGTCACAGTCACCTTCGTGCCCTCGGGAGTGTGAGTGAGGGCATTGTCGAGCAGGATACGGATGATCTGCCGCACGCGGTCGGGGTCGCCGCGGGCGATCGCCGGCCGCTCGGGGGTTCGCAGCTCCAGGCGGGAGCCGTGCAGTTCGGCGCGGGCGCCGAACTCTCGCGTGACCTCACGCGAGAGGGCGGTGAGATCGACGCCGCGAGCGTGCATCACCATCGCCCCGGCGTCGAGCTGGGAGAGGTCGAGGAGGTCGGCGGTGAGCTTGGTCAGGCGTTCGATCTGCTGGCGCATGGTGCGGACGAATTCAGCCCGCTCCTCGGGGCTTGGGTCCTCCTCCTCGAGCAGCTCGACGAAGCCGCCGAGGCTGAAGATCGGCGTTCGCAGCTCGTGTGAGGCGTTGGCGATGAACTGCTTGCGGGCGCTGTCGAGCTCGGCCAGCCGGCGCTGCATTTCGTTGAAGGTCCGGGCGAGCGGGGCGAGCTGGCCCGCCGAGGCCACCGGGATCGTCGTTTCGAAGTTCCCGTCGGCGACCTTTCGCGCCGCCTCCTGCAGGCGGTGAATATTGCCGACGGTCGTCTGGGCGGAGTAGAGGCCGATCGCGGTGGCGATCGCCACCGCGATCAGCCCGCCGATGAGGATCTGGCCCTTTACCGCGGAGAGGCCGCTGGCGGCGCCGCCGATCGTTACCGCGTAGAGGTAGATGACGAGGACGGTGGCGAGGCAGATCCCCACCGCGGCGACGGTGATCCTGCTGCCCAGGTTTTTCAGCCCGAGGCGGCGCATCTACTCCTTGAACCGGTAGCCGACGCCGCGGACCGTGAATAGGAACTCCGGCTGCTTGGGATCCTGCTCCAGCTTCTCGCGCAGGTGGCGGATGTGGACGTCGACGGTGCGCGGGTCGCGGTACTCGGAGTCGCCCCAGACATGCTCGAGCAGGGTCTCGCGGGTGAGCACGCGGCCGGGCGAGCGGGCCAGCGCGCCGAGGATCTCGAACTCGACGTAGGTGACCCGGATCTCCGCCTCACGCAGCGTCACTATCCGGCGGCCGAAGTCGATCGTCAGCTCGCTGCTTTCGATCGACTCCTCCCCCGCCACCTCGCTTCCCATCCGCGAGCGGCGCAGCGCCGCTTTGACCCGGCTGCGGAACTCGCGCATCGAAAACGGCTTGGTGATGTAGTCGTCGGCACCGACCTCGAGCCCGGCGACCTTGTCGGTCTCGCTGCCTTTCGCGGTCAGCATGATGATCGGCACCTGGCTGCGGGAGCGCAGCTGGCGGCAGACTTCGACCCCGTCGAGCCGGGGCAGCATTAGGTCGAGGATGACCAGATCGAAACGCCCCTCTTCGAATCGCTGCAGGGCTTCGCCACCATCGAGAGCCGAGGTGACGTGATAGCCGTCCTTGCGCAGGGGATAGCTCAACAACGTCTGTATCGACTGCTCGTCGTCGACGAGAAGTATGCGGGCCGACCCATTAGCCACCGCTCAAGAGTAATCGGGTCACAGATCTGGACGCATGTGCGAGTACCAAGAACTAATGATCTCCGAGGCCGGGCCGATAAGAAGTCAATGCAAGCACAGGAACTGAAAAGCCTTGTCGAGTCCGGTGACTATAAGCCCGATCCGGCGCGGGTCGCCCTGGCAATGCTGAGCCGGCGCGGCGTCAGAGAGCTGCTCACTCCCCGCCGCTCGGTCAATCGCCGAGTTGGTCGTATCCGCTCGTCTTCAGCAGCGCCCCCCCGGACAGTCTGATCTCGACCCCCTCGCCGGCGACGACCTCGCCGATCGGCGTCAGCAGGATTTCTTCCCCTGCCGCGATCGCGGCGGATGCGGCGTCGAGATCCTCCGGTGGGAGCGCCACCAGCAGCTCGTAGTCCTCACCCCCCGACGCGGCCAACTCGAGCGGATCGCGGCCGGCCGCGGCGGCGACCTCGGCGACGCCCTCGGCGAGAGGCAGGGCGCCGGCGTCGATCCGCAGGCCGACCCCGCTCTGGGCGGCGAGGTGGGCAGCGTCGCCGCCAAGGCCGTCGCTGAGGTCGATCATCGCCCGCGCTCCCGAGCTCGCCAGGGCTCGACCCGCTCCCAGCCTCGGAACCGGGACGAGCTGGCGGTCTCGCAGCCGCTGGGCGGTGCCCTCCGCCACAGCCGCGGCCAGCCGCGGGTCCTCCAGCAGCAGCAGGCCCGCCGCGGCGCCGCCGAGCTCGCCGGTCAGGACCAGGGAGTCGCCGGGCCGGGCACCGCCGCGGCCGATCAGCAGGTCGGGTGTGGCGGCGTGTCCGACCACCGTGACGGCCAGGGTCAGCGCCGGCGCCCGGGTGATGTCGCCGCCGGCCAGCGTCGTGCCGGTCTCCACGGCGAGGGCGAGGAGGCCGTCGACCAGCTCGAGGCAGTCCTCCTCGTCGAGGTCCGGCGGCGCTCCGAGGACGACGTAGGCCTCGCCGGCCTCGGCTCCCATCGCCGCCAGGTCCGAGAGAGCGGTGGCGAGGGCCTTGCGCCCGACCTGGGCCAGCGCGACCTGCTCGCGGCGGAAGTGGACGCCGTCGACGACGGCGTCGACGGAGGTCGCAGTGGCTCCGCCGGGGACCGTGACCGCGGCGTCGTCTCCGCTCCCCACCCGCATCCTCGGGCCGGGCGGAGGAAGACGCTCACGCAGCTTCGCCAGCAGCTCGAACTCGCCCATGGGTTGACTATCCCAAACCGGCTGGCCTCAGACGAGGCCGGCGGTGGCGGCATCTCAGCGCTGCTCACGTCATTAAGGTGCGACGGACGTGGAGCGCCGCCAACCACTTCTGCACCGGATCGGCGAGGCCGGCGCCCGGTTCGGGACCAGACCGCCGCGCAGCCGCCGGGTCCGGCTCGCTCTCCAGATCGGCCTCGCCGTGGTCATTTTCGGCTTCCTGGTGCTCACGGTCATCAACCAGTGGTCGGAGATTCAAAGCGAAGGCGTCCACTTCCGCGTCGCTTGGCTGATCCCGGCGATCGTCATCCTGCCGGTCTTCTACGTGCTCAGCGCGCTCGGCTGGGACTTCACCCTGCGCTTCCTCGGCCACCGGATCGGGTTCGGCCGCGCGCAGGTCGCCTGGGGACAACCGCTGTTGGCGCGATACGTCCCGGGCAGCGTCCTCTACGTGCTGGGCCGGGTGCTGCTCTCGGAGCGGGCGGGTGTGCCGCGCCGGATCACGATCGCCAGCATCGTCTACGAACAGGCGATCTCGGCCACCTCGGCGATCGTCGTCGCCGCCTACTTCATCATCAACCACCCCGATCTCCAGGGGCAACCGGTGCGTTGGGCGGTGCTGGTGCTGATTCCGGTGGCGATCACGCTGCTGCACCCGCGTGTCTTCGGCCCCCTGGCAAACCGGGCGCTGAATGCCTTCGGACGCGAACCGCTGCCGGAGGTGATCTCGCTGCGCGGCGTGCTTGCCCTGCTCGTCTTCTACTCGCTGAACTGGGTGGTGGTCGCGGTTGGCATCTACTGCGTCGCCCGCTCGGTCACCTTCATTCCCTTCGACGACATCCTCCTGGTCGGCTCCGCGCAGGCGATCGGCTACTTCGCGGCCCTGGTCACGCTCGTCGCCCCGGCCGGCTTGGGAGTTCGCGACGCCGCCTTCGCCTGGGCGGTCAAGGCGGCGGTTCCCGGCGGGAGCTTCGCGGTCGGATCGCTGATCGCGATCGCGGTCCGCGGGGTGATGACCGTGGGGGAACTGCTCTAC
>DATAIY010000021.1:0-21344 GCA_036262475.1 Solirubrobacterales bacterium | reverse complement strand
CGCCTAATCGGACCTAATCCTCGGCCGGTCAAGGGGAGCGTGGGGCGGGTTAGGAACCGCGCTGGAATGCCGAAAACGGGGTGCCAGGCGGGCGTCCGGCGAACTGCATGGTAAGGAAGGGGTCACGAGTTCGAGTCTCGTTCCGGGCTTTCTGGCAGCGCGGCCGACGTTCGCGGTAGAGATATAGGCTCACCGCCGTGGACTTCGCCCTCAGCGACGAGCAGAGCGACTTCGTCGACGCGATTCGCGACTTCTGCGAGCGCGAGTGCGGCACGCAGGACCAGCGCGAGCGGCTCACCGACGGCTACCGCGAGCACCACAACTTCGACGTCTACGGTCAGATGGCGGAGCTCGGCTGGCTCGGGGTGACGATCCCCGAGGAGTACGGCGGCTCCGGCGGTTCGATGCTCGACGCCTGTCTGTTCATGGAGGAGACCTCGCGCGGCCTGGCGCCGATCGGCGGCTACGCGACGACGCTGATCGTCGCCGGCGCCACCCAGCGCTTCGGCAGCGAGGAGCAGAAGGCCGAGATCCTCGGCGGCATCGCCGGCGGCTCGGTCGAGGCGATCGCGATGACCGAGCCCGAGGCGGGATCCGACGTCGGCGCCCTCAGCTGCTCGGCCGAGGCGGTCGACGGCGGCTTCGTCCTCAACGGCCAGAAGGTCTTCTGCTCCAACGCCCACATCTCCGACCACATCCTCGTCGTCTGCCGCACCACCAGGGGCGAGAACAAGCACGAGGGGATGACGATGATCTGGGTGGCGCGCGACGTCGAGGGGATGGAGGTGGTGCCGATCGAGACGATGGGCGGCCGCGAGACCAACCACCTCTACTTCACCGACTGCGCGGCGCCGGCCGACGCCGTCCTCGGCGAGGTCGACCAGGGCTGGATGCAGCTGATGGCCGGCCTCAACGTCGAGCGGCTGATCCTCGCCGCGACGATGCTCGGCATCGCCCAGCGCGCCTTCGACGACGTCCTGCTCTACGTCAAGGAGCGGCGCCAGTTCGGCCGGCCGATCGGCTCCTTCCAGGCGCTCCAGCACCGGCTCGCGGACCTCGCGACCGACCTCGAGGCGGCGCGCCTGATGACCCGCTGGGTAGCCAGCCTCACCGACGAGGATTCCGACCGCATGCTGCCCCAGCAGGCCTCGATGGTGAAGCTCTTCGTCACCGAAGTCGCCAAGCGGACGACGCTGGAGGGGATGCAGCTGATGGGCGGCTATGGCTACTCCTCCGAGTACGACATGGAGCGGCTGGTTCGCGCATCGCTGGTCTCGACGATCTACGGCGGCACGTCAGAGATCCAGCGCAACATCATCGCCAAGACGCTCGGCCTCTGAGCCGCCCGGCCTCCGCCCAGGGAGGGGCGCTATCCTTCGCTCAGCCTCGCGCCTTGGGCCCGAGGTTTTCTTCTGTAACGGCCGAGTAGGGAAGAGGAAACAATGGCTCGCGGAGATGTCCGCATTGCGGTGACTTTGGCTTGCGAAGACTGCAAGCGACGGAATTACCAGACCAACAAGTCCCGGCGCAACTCGCCGGACCGTGTCGAGCTGCGCAAGTTCTGCCGCTGGTGTGGTCATCACACCGCTCACAAGGAGACTCGGTAATTACCGATGGCAAAGACCCGCGCACAGCGCAAGGCCGAGCGCCGGGCTCGGGAAGCTGAAGAGCGGAAACGCTCTGATGACGGGCGCGTCGAGTCGCGTGCCCAGCACGACACACAGGTCCCGATTTCCGGCGACATAGCCGAGATCGAGGCGGTCGAGGCCGGCATCGCCGCCGGCGCTTCCGAGGCCCAGCTCGAGACCCCCGACGCGCCGAAGCCGCGCGCTCATCGCCGCGCCGAAGCGAAGGCGCAGAAGGAAGCCGAGAAGCGCCAGACCGACGAGCGCAAGCGGCGCGAGAGCGAGCAGCTCGCGAAGAAGCAGAAACAGGCGAGCGCCAAACGCCAGCGAGGCGGTGTGATCGGATTCCTGGTTTCCTGCTGGGCCGAGTTGAAGAAAGTGCAGTGGCCGGATCGCGAGACTCTGATCCAGGCGACCGCTGTCACCATCCTCTTCGTCGCCGTTGCGGCCGCCTACCTCGGCGCCCTCGACGCCCTCTTCAATTTCCTCATCAAGCGGATCCTCTAGTCAGGCTCCCCGAACAAAGGCTTCTGATTTGTATCGCTGGTACGTGATCAACACCTACTCCGGGCACGAGAACAAGGTCAAGCACAACCTCGAGCACCGGGTGCAGACGATGAGCCAAAACCGCAACGTTCGGCAGGTCGTCGTCCCCACCGAACAGGTATCCGAGATGAAGGACGGGCAGAAAGTCCAGTCCGAGAAACGGACGATGCCGGGCTACGTCCTGGTCAACATGGAGATGACGGACGACGCCTGGGGCCTGGTCAAGAACACGCCCGGAGTCACCGGGTTCGTCGGCTCGCGCAACAAGCCGGTGCCGCTCTCCAAACCGGAGGTCGACCGCCTGCTGCACCGCGAGACCGCGGAGCGGCCGCGCACTCAGGCCCAGTTCTCGATCGGCGAATCGGTCAAAGTCATCTCCGGCCCGCTCTCCGACTTCTCCGGCGAGATTGCCGAGATCAACGAGGACGCGGCGAAACTCAAGGTCCTGGTCTCGATCTTCGGTCGGGAGACCCCCGTAGAGGTCGGCTACGACCAGGTAAAGAAGATCTAGGTCGCAAGACCGCTACGCTCCCCAACCGCTCATGGCCAAGAAAGTCCTCACCCTCATCAAGCTGCAGATCCAGGCTGGCAACGCCAACCCGGCGCCACCGGTCGGCCCGGCGCTGGGCCAGCATGGCGTCAACATCATGGACTTCTGCAAAGCATTCAACGCGCAGACCCAGTCCGAAGGCGGGACGATCATCCCGGTCGAAATCACCGTCTACGAGGACCGCTCCTTCACCTTCATCACCAAGACGCCTCCGGCCGCCGTCCTGATCAAGGAGGCGATCAAGATCCCGAAGGGCTCCGGCGAGCCCCACGTCCGCAAAGTCGGGACGATCTCGCAGGCCCAGATCCGCGAGATCGCCGAGCGCAAGATGCCCGACCTCAACGCCAACGACCTCGACGCCGCCTCGAAGATCATCGCCGGCACCGCCCGCTCGATGGGCGTCGACGTCAAATAGGAGATTTCGTGGCCCACGGCAAGCGATACCGCCAGCAGCACGACAAGGTCGAGCGCGACCGCTCCCACCTGCCCGCGGAGGCGATCGCGCTGATCAAAGAGACCGCCAGCGCCAAATTTGACGAGACGGTCGAGCTTCACGTCCTGCTCGGCGTCAACGTCCGCCACGCTGACGAGCAGCTGCGCGGCACCCTGGCGCTTCCGCACGGGCTCGGCAAAGACGTCACCGTCGCCGTCTTCGCGCAGGGCCAACAGGCCCGCGACGCCGAGGCCGCCGGGGCCGACTTTGTCGGCGGCGACGACCTGGCGAAGAAAGTCGAGGAGGGCTGGACCGGATTCGACGTCGCCGTCGCCACCCCGGACATGATGCCGACGGTCGGCCGCCTCGGCCGCGTCCTTGGTCCCCAGGGCAAGATGCCCAACCCGAAGGTCGGCACCGTCACCGATGACATCGAGAAGGCCGTCTCCGAGTCGAAGGCCGGCAAGGTCGAGTACCGCACCGACCGCCAGGCAATCGTCCACATGGCGATCGGCAAGGCCAGCTTCGACGAGGCCAAATTGCTCGACAACTACACAACCGTGATCGAGGAGATCGTCCGCGCCAAGCCGGCTGGGGCGAAGGGCAAATACATCGTCTCCTGCACGCTCTCGACTTCGATGGGGCCCGGCATCCGGGTCGACACCACCAAAGCCGCCGACCGTGAGTTGGTCGGCGCCGCTGCCGGCGAGACCGCAGCGGAGCCCGCGAACGCCTAGACTGCGTCGCCGCTTGCCCGAGACCATCGGCGGGGCGTAAGCCCGGAAGCCCGGTGTAGGAGAGACGATGAACCGCGAGGAAAAGTCAGCCACCATCCAAGAGATCGCCGCCCAGATCGAGGCATCTGAGGCGATCTTCGCTGTCGACTACCGCGGCATCAGCGTTTCCCAGGCAGCGGATCTGCGCTCGAAACTTCGCGAGGCCGACGCCAACTTCCGGGTCGTCAAGAACCGGCTGACCAAACTCGCCGCCGACAAAGCCGGCGAGGAGCGCCTCGCCGAGCTGCTGCAGGGCCCAACGGCCCTCGCCTTCGTCCGCGGCGACACCGCCCAGGCGGCGAAAGCGATCTCGACCTTCAACAAAGAACATGCGGTCCTCACCTACAAGGGGGGCTTCATGGAAGAGATGTCGCTGGACGAGGAGGGCTTCAAAACGATTGCCCGCCTGCCGTCGCGCGACGTTCTCAACGGCCAATTCGCCGGCGTCGTTGCCAGCCCGCTGACCGGCCTGGTGCGCGGTTTGGGCTCGATGATCTCCGGACTTGCGAACCAGCTCCAGCAGATGCAGGAGCAGGGACTGGTCGGGCAGGCGACTTCAAGCGAAGCTTCGAACGAGGAGGAATAGGAAAGTGGCAACCACCAAGATTGCAACCGACGACTGGATCGAGGAGCTGAAAGGCATCTCGGTCCTGGAACTCTCCGAGCGGATCAAAGCGCTCGAGGAGGAGTTCGGCGTCTCCGCGACCGCCGTTGCGGCAGCTGCCCCGGTAGCGGCCGGAGCTCCGGCCGAGGCTGGCGCCGAGGAAGAGTCCTCGACCGTGGACGTCGTCCTGACCGAGGTCGGCGGACAGAAAGTTCCCGTGATCAAGGTCGTGCGCGCCGCGACGGGTCTTGGCCTGAAAGAGGCCAAGGCACTTGTCGACGCTGCGCCCGGACCGATCAAAGAGGGCATCGAACGCGACGAGGCCGACAAACTCAAAGCTGACCTCGAGGAGGCGGGCGCGACCGTCGAGCTCAAATAGAACTCCAGTTTCGCCCACGCAAATCCCAGTCAGGGAGCCAAGCTTGAGGCCGCGGGTCGCTGTGTGTTATTTTTCGCGGTCGCGCGCCATTCGAGTACCCCTGCCCGTATTTGCGCTTATCTCCGTCCCTCTGACCGCCCGAGGAGTCGCCGACTTTGGCACGTTCTAACGCTGCCCCCGTAACCCGTAGGAGCTTTTCCCGCCTAGAGAACCCCCTCGAAGTCCCACATCTGATCGATATCCAGACGCGTTCATTCGCGGAACTGACGGATCCGAAGAGCGGTGGGCTGCGAGAGACGATCAACGACATATCCCCGATTGAGGACTACACGGGGAATCTGCAGATCGTCTTTGGTGAGTTCAAGTTCGAGGACCCGCCGCACTCGATTGACGAGTGCCGCGAGAAGGACATGACCTATTCCCGGCCGCTGACCGCGACCGTCGCCTTCCAGAACAAGGAGACGGGAGAGATCCGCGAGCAGGCTGTCTTCATGGGGGATTTCCCCTGGATGACCGAGCGCGGGACCTTCATCATCAACGGCACCGAGCGCGTCGTCGTGACCCAGCTCGTGCGTTCGCCGGGCGCCTACGTGATGGCGCCGAAGGACCCCGAAAAGCAGGTCTTCATCGCCAACCTGATGCCGGCCCGCGGCTCCTGGCTGGAGCTCGAAGTCGACAAAAAAGGCCGCGTCTACGTTCGCATCGACCGCAAGCGCAAGCTGCCGGTGACGGTGCTGCTGCGCGCGATGGGCTACGTCGAGGACCAGCAGCTGCTGGACATGTTCGACAACTCGATCTACATGCGGCACACGATCGACTCCGACACCGAAGCGACCCGGACCGAAGAGGGCGCCCTGATCGAGCTTTTCAAAAAGCAGCGCCCGGGCGAGCCGCCGTCGGTCGACGCCGCCAAAGGCCTGCTCGAGCAGCTCTTCTTCGACCCCAAGCGCTACGACCTGACCCGGGTCGGTCGTTACAAGCTGAACGCCCGTCTCGATCTCGACATCGACCTCGAGACGCGGGTGCTCACGCACGACGACATTATCGCCCTGGTCAAGGAGCTCGTTCTGCTTCCGAAACTCCTCGGGATTCCGGAGGAGATCGACGAGGAGAACCCGATCAAAGACTATGCCGCGGAGGCGATCACCTACCCCCGCGAGCCGGTCTACGAGCACCTCGACGAGTACGAGCATTTCGGCAACCGTCGCCTGCGCACGGTCGGAGAGCTGATCCAGGAGGCCTTCCGCATCGGCCTCTACCGGATGGAGCGCGTGGTCCGCGAGCGCCTCACCACCGAGGACTCCGACGCGATCACCCCGCAGACGATCATCAACATCCGCCCGGTGGTGGCGGCGATGAAGGAGTTCTTCGGGTCCTCGCAGCTATCGCAGTTCATGGACCAGACGAACAGCCTCGCCGGCCTCACCCACAGGCGGCGGCTGTCGGCGCTCGGCGCCGGCGGTCTGACCCGTGAGCGGGCCCCGATCGAGGTTCGCGACGTGCACCCGACCCACTACGGCCGGATGTGCCCGATCGAGACGCCGGAGGGTCCGAACATCGGCCTGATCGGCTCGCTGTCCTCCTACGCCCAGGTGTCGGAGCACGGCTTCGTCACCACGCCCTACAGGCTGGTCGAGGACGGCGTCGTCAGCGAGGAGATCGTCCACTACGACGCGACGCAGGAGGAGGACAAGGTGATCGCCCAAGCGAACGCCGAGGTCGATCCCAAGACGCGCAAGCTGAAGGGCCCGCTGGTCCTGGTTCGCGCCGGCGAGCAGGAGTACGCGACGGCTTCCCCCAAGGAAGTCGACCTGATGGACGTCTCGCCGTCCCAGATCTGGTCGGTCGCAACCTCGCTGATCCCGTTCCTCGAGCACGACGACGCCAACCGGGCGCTGATGGGCTCCAACATGCAGCGCCAGGCGGTGCCGCTCTTGAAGCCCGACCCGCCGCTGATCGGAACCGGCATGGAGCGCCGCGCCGCGGTCGACACCGGCGACGTGGTGCTGGCCAAGTCGGACGGCGAAATCAGCCACGTCGACGCCCAGCGGATCGTCGTCAGCAGCAGCTCGAACAAGGACGAGTACCCGCTGAACAAGTTCATGCGGTCCAACCAGGGCACGATCATCCACCAGCGCCCGATCGTCGAGACCGGGCAGATGGTGAAGGAGGGCGACGTGCTGGCCGATGGCTCCTCCACGGGTGGTGGCGAGATTGCCCTCGGCAAGAACTGCTTGGTCGCCTTCATGTCCTGGGAGGGCTACAACTTCGAGGACGCGATCATCCTCTCCGAGCGCCTGGTCAAGGACGACGAACTCACCTCGATTCACATCGAGGAGTACGAGATCGACGCCCGCACGACCAAGCTCGGCGACGAGGAGATCACCCGCGACATCCCCAACCGCTCCGAGGAGAGCCTGCGCAATCTGGACGAGCGCGGCATCGTCAGGGTCGGGGCCGAGGTCGTCTCCGGCGACCTGCTGGTCGGCAAGGTGACGCCCAAGGGCGAGACCGAGCTGACGGCCGAGGAGAAGCTGATCCGCGCGATCTTCAAGGAGAAGGCGCGCGAGGTCCGCGACACCTCGCTGAAAGTCCCGCACGGCGAGGGTGGCGTCGTCATCGACGTGCTCACCTTCAGCCGCGACGATGGCGACGACCTGCCGCCCGGCGTCAACGACCTGGTCCGCGTCTACGTCGCGACCAAGCGCAAGATCGCCGAGGGCGACAAGCTCGCCGGCCGTCACGGGAACAAGGGTGTGATCTCGAAGATCGTGCCCGAGGAGGACATGCCTCACCTCGCCGACGGCACCCCGGTCGACGTCATCCTCAACCCGCTCGGTGTGCCGAGCCGGATGAACATCGGCCAGATCCTCGAGACCCACCTCGGGTGGGTAGCGGCGAACGGCTGGTACGACGACGGCTCCGAGGCCTATAAACAGGCCCATTCCGACGAGGGCGACGGGCGCGTCTATGTGGCGACCCAGGTCTTCGACGGAGCCACCGTCGAGGACGTCGACACCGCCCTGGTCGAATGGTCCGCGGAGAACGCCGAGCGCGGCATCGACCTCGGCGTCGACAAGAGCGCTCGGGCCGGTGCCCAGTGCTCGGGCACGGCCCAGCTGTACAACGGCCGCACCGGCGAGCCCTACGAGGGCAAGGTCACGGTCGGCTACATGTACATCCTCAAGCTGCTCCACCTGGTCGACGACAAGATCCACGCGCGTTCAACCGGCCCCTACTCGTTGGTCACCCAGCAGCCGCTGGGAGGCAAGGCGCAGTTCGGCGGGCAGCGCTTCGGTGAGATGGAGGTCTGGGCCCTGGAGGCCTACGGCGCCGCCTACACGCTGCAGGAGATGCTCACGGTCAAGTCCGACGACACGGTCGGGCGGGTGAAGGCATACGAGGCGATCGTCAAGGGCGAGAACATCCCGGAGCCCTCGATCCCGGAGTCCTTCAAAGTGCTTTTGAAGGAGATCCAGAGCCTCTCGCTGGATGTCAACGTCGTCTCCGAGGGGACCGACGTCGAAATCTCCGACGAGGAGGACGACCTGCTGAAAGCAGCCGAGGAGCTGGGGATGGACCTGACCGGTGTTCGCGCCGATTCCTCCAACGGAGCGGCCGACGAGCAAGAGGAGCAGGTCGTCTCCGAGGGCGAGGCTGGAACTGATGGTGACGGAGCCGAGACGGCCGCGGAGGCCGAGCAGGCGAAGGTGGAGGACTGATGATCGACATCAACAATTTCGACGCGATCGAGATCGGGCTCGCGTCCTCGAAGAAGATCCGCTCCTGGAGCTGGGGCGAGGTGACCAAGCCCGAGACGATCAACTACCGCACGCTGAAGCCGGAGAAAGACGGCCTCTTCTGCGAGCGCATCTTCGGTCCGACCAAGGACTGGGAGTGCTACTGCGGCAAGTACAAGCGAGTCCGTTACAAGGGCATCGTCTGCGAGCGCTGCGGTGTCGAGGTGACGCGTTCCAAGGTCCGCCGTGAGCGGATGGGACACGTCGACCTCGCTTCCCCGGTCTCCCACATCTGGTTCTTCAAGGGTGTGCCGAGCCGAATCGGCTACCTGATCGACATGGCTCCGAAAGAGCTGGAGAAGGTTCTCTACTTCGCCGCTTCGATGATCACCTGGGTCGACGTCGAGGCCCGGGACAAGGACATCGGGAAACTCGAGAAAGAGGTCAAGAAAGTCACCGACTCCTATGAGTCGGAACGGCAGAAGCGCACCCAGGAGTTGAGTGAGTCGCTGGAGCGGCGGATCAAGTACCTGGAGGAGGGCGCGCAGGACAAGTTCGACGACGAGGACCACATCTGGGCCGACTCCCTGAAGCTGACCGCCGCGCAGCTGCGCAAGCTCAAGGACGACGAGCGGGCCAAAATGATCAAAGAACTGCGCAAACAGTTCGACGCCGAGATCGCCGACACCGAGGCCTACCTCGAAGAGGCGATCGAGCGGATGGCCGAAGTCTGGAAGATCTTCACCGAGATGAAGCCGAAGGACGTCGTCAACGACGAGACGGTCTTCCGCGAGCTGAAGGATCGCTTCGGGTCGCCGTTCGGCTGGGGCGAGTACTTCCGCGGCGGCATGGGTGCCGAAGCGGTTCGCGACCTGCTCGAACAGGTCGACCTCGCGGCCGACTGCGAGGAACTCGAGCTGATCATCAACAGCTCCAAAGGCCAGAAACAGGCCCGTGCCGTAAAGCGGCTGAAAGTCGCCTCGGCCTTCCTCAACTCCGACAACCAGCCCGACTGGATGATCCTCGACGCCGTGCCGGTGATTCCGCCGGAGCTGCGCCCGATGGTCCAGCTCGACGGCGGCCGCTTCGCGACTTCGGACCTCAACGACCTCTACCGCCGCGTGATCAACCGCAACAACCGGTTGAAAAGGCTGCTCGACCTCGGCGCGCCCGAGATCATTGTCAACAACGAGAAGCGGATGCTGCAGGAGGCGGTCGACGCGCTGTTCGACAACGGCCGTCGTGGGCGCCCGGTCACGGGCCCCGGCAACCGTCCTCTGAAGTCGCTCTCGGACATGCTCAAGGGCAAGCAGGGCCGCTTCCGCCAGAACCTGCTCGGCAAGCGCGTCGACTACTCCGGGCGTTCGGTGATCGTCTCCGGGCCGAGCCTGCGCCTGCAGCAGTGCGGCCTGCCGAAGCTGATGGCGCTGGAGCTGTTCAAGCCATTCATCATGGCCCAGCTCGTCGAGCGCAAAGCCGTCCAGAACATCAAGGCGGCGAAGAAGATGGTCGAGTCGATGATCCCGGAGGTCTGGGACGTGCTCGAGGAAGTCATCCACGAACACCCCGTCCTGCTCAACCGGGCGCCGACCCTGCACCGTCTCGGCATCCAGGCCTTCGAGCCGGTTCTGGTCGAGGGCAAGGCGATCCAGGTTCACCCCTTGGTCTGCCACGCCTTCAATGCCGACTTCGACGGCGATCAGATGGCGGTCCACGTGCCGCTCTCCGCTGAGGCTCAGGCCGAGGCGCGGATCCTGATGCTGTCGGCGAACAACATCCTCTCGCCGGCCCACGGGGCGCCGTTGGCGACCCCGACCCAGGACATGGTTCTCGGCATCTACTACCTGACCTACGGTCCGGACGAGGACGAGCTGGCGAAGATCGACGACGGCCTGAAGGCAGGCAAAGCGGGCGGCGGCAACGGCTCGACGCCGAAGGTCAAGGTGTTCCGCTCCGCGCAGGAGGCCGAGCTCCTCTACGAGAACGGCGGCTGCAAGTTGCACGACCAGGCCGAGTACCGGCGGGCGGGCAAGGAACACTTCCTGACCACTGTCGGGCGCATCATCTTCAACGAAAGCATCGAGCGTGCACTCGCCGAGGCTCTCGAGGATGACTTCGACCCAGAGCAGTACGAGTTCGTCAACCACTCGCTGAAGAAGAAGGACGTCAACGCGATGGTCTCCAGCCTGGTCGAGGCCTACGGTGCGCCGCCGGTCTCACAGGTCTTGGACGCCTTCAAGGACCTCGGTTTCCACTACGCAAGTCAGGCCGGCATCACGGTCTCCAAGAACAACGTGGTCTCACCGCCCGAGAAGCCTGAAATCCTCGAGCGCTACGAGAAGGAGACCGAAGCTATCCAGGGCCAGTACGACGACGGCTACATCACGGCCGAGGAGCGCCACGAGGCGGTCACCGCGCACTGGAACCGGGCTACGGACGAGGTCGCCCAGGCCATGGAGGACAACCTCGACGAGTTGAACCCCATCTTCATGATGGCCAACTCCGGCGCTCGCGGATCGTTCAAACAGATTCGCCAGCTGGCGGGGATGCGCGGTCTGATGGCCAACCCGAAAGGCGAGATCATCGAGCGGCCGATCAAGGCCAACTTCATGGAGGGTCTCTCGGTGCTGGAGTACTTCATCTCCACCCACGGCGCTCGAAAGGGTCTGGCCGACACGGCGCTGCGCACGGCCGACTCCGGCTACCTGACCCGACGTCTGGTTGATGTCGCACAGGACGTCATCGTGCGCCAGGAGGACTGCAAAACCAAAGACCACATCGAGATGGATCTGCACAAGGACGACGGTACGCTCAACGACAACCTGTTCGGGCGGCTGGCGGCGAAAAAGCTCGAGACCAAACGGGGCCGTGAGCTGCTCAAGCGCAACCACGAGATCACCCTTGCCGACGTCGAGGCGATTGCCGAGGCGTTCGAGGGCGAGGAGATCAAGATCCCGGTTCGCTCAACCCTGAAGTGCGAGGCCGAATCGGGCATTTGCCGCTCCTGTTACGGCGTTGCTCCGGCGACCGGTTTCACGGTCAACATCGGCGACGCGGTCGGCATCATCGCCGCCCAGTCAATCGGCGAGCCCGGCACCCAGCTGACGATGCGCACCTTCCACACCGGCGGTGTCGCGGGTCAGGACATCACCCAGGGCCTGCCGCGCATCGTCGAGCTCTTCGAGGCGCGTAAACCGAAGGGTCTGGCGCAGATGGCCGAGGCAGCCGGAAAGGTCTCGATCGACGAGACCGACAAAGCGCTGAAAGTGATCGTCACCGAGTCAAGCGGCGAGGAGCATTCCTACAGCTTCCCGCTGCGGACCCGGCTCCACGTCGCCGACGGCGACAAGGTCGAGGTCGGCCAGCAGCTCAACGAAGGCTCGCTGTACCCGGCCGACCTGCTGGCTATCCGCGGCCGCACCGCGACCGAGCTGTACCTGGTCGCCGAGGTGCAGAAGGTCTACCGCGCCCAGGGTGTGGACATCAACGACAAGCACATCGAGCTGATTGCCCGGCAGATGCTGAAGAAGGTCCGGATCGAGTCAAAGGGCTCGACCAGCCTTCTCCCCGGCCAGCTCGAGGACCGTGGCAGCCTCAAACGGCTCAACAAGAAGAAGAAGGAAGAGGGCGGTTCTCCGGCCAAAGGCGAGGAGGTCATCCTCGGGATCACCAAGGCCTCGCTGGCAACCGAGTCCTTCCTCTCCGCCGCCTCCTTCCAGGAGACGACCAAGGTGCTCACCGATGCTGCTCTCGAGGGCAAACGGGACCGTCTGGTCGGCCTCAAGGAGAACGTCATCATCGGCAAGCTGATCCCCGCCGCAACCGGCCTCAAGCACTACCGGACGGTGGCGATCGAGCCCGCGGTGGCGATCGAGCCACCCAGCGACGACGATCTGCTCGAAGAAGACGAGTTGGCCGCCGAGCTCGGCGTCGACGGAGTCGAGACTCCTGTCGAGGGCTTCGGACTCTCCTTCGCGGAGGAGCTCGAGGAGCTGGCTCAGGAGATCGAGTCGACGTCCGAGGAGACGAAATAGGGGAGAGGGGCCCGGTGCCCCTCTCCCCTTAACTCTTTCGAGGATCCGCTGCGGGCTGGCGCCCGGTCGACGGTGGCGGAAAAATACAAGACGTTTCGAGCGGCACCGGGCCCCTCTTCTCAGGACGCCGAACGGCCGGGACTCGATGTCCCGGCCGTTTGCTTTGGCTGCTTGATATGTAACTGCGTGACTACTGGACCAGGCAGAGTGCGAATGCGGTGATGGTCTGGTCGGAACCCGTGGTGTTCTTGGCCTGGTAGAGCCAGCCGTTGCCCTCGGGTCGGGTCGTGGTCATTTCGACCCCGAACACGGAGGGTTGGCCACCGCCGCTGATGATCTGTTCGCCGGGCTCGCAGGTGGCGCTGACGCTTCCGGTTTTGCCGGCCTGGATGGCGGCACTGATGTTGCGCTGGGTGATCGTGCCGAGCTCGTTCGCCCGAACCGAGTCGGGGGCGAGATCGACGCCGCTCAGGGAGTGGTCTGCCACCTCCGATGAGGTGACCGAGGCGGCGCCAAGGTCGCTGCTGGTGAGCGAGTCCGGGGCGACCTCTGGCGAGGAGACGGCGTTTTCGGCGATCTCTTCCGAGCCGACCGCGTCGGGGGCGATCTTCGGCGCGTTGACGGCGTTGTCGCGGAGATCGATCGTGCGGACGGTGCCGTCGGCGATCTGGGCAGAGCGAACGCTGTTCTTGGCGATGCCGGCCGCGAATGCGGTGCCGGCGAGGACCAGGAACAGCGCTGCGCAGCTGATCACGAGGGCGGGGGAGGGACGGTATGAGCGGGTCTTCTTGGTCATCGGAATCTCCTTTTGGTTGTTTGCAAATCCGATGAACCAAGCTTCGAAGCGATCGGCCGATCGCTCTAGGGACCCCAGGGGTGGACCTCCTCACCCCTGGCGCTGGGAGAGGGACGGGGTGCCCTCGCCGCTTCGCTGGGTCTTTCGCCGCTAACGACGTGTCACTCGCCGAGAGCTCCGCTGCGAAAAACAGGATGCCGCTCGCGACAGGGGCACCCCGCCCCTCCTCTCAGACTCGGGTGCACGTTGAGCTTTGTCTAAGGACTGGCCAGCTAGCCAGTCCTATAGATTCCCCGCATGCCCCCCGGCGAAAAGGTCTGCATCATCGGCGCCGGCAGCTCCGGCATCGTCGCCTGCCAGGTGCTGAACGCACGGCGGATCTCTTTTGACTGCTTCGAGAAGGGCTCGGCGGTGGGCGGCAACTGGCGCTACGAAAACGACAACGGGATGTCGTCGGCCTACCGCTCGCTGCACATCAACACCTCGCGGCGGGTGATGGCCTTCAAGACCTTCCCGATGCCCGACCACTACCCCGACTACCCGGACCACTTCCAGATGGCCGCCTACTTCGACGAATACGTCGACCACTTCGGCCTGCGGGACAAGATCCGCTTCCGCACCGAGGTCCTCAGCGTCGAGCCGGTCGGCGACGAGTGGGAGGTGACGGTCGAAGGACCCGAGGGGAAGCGCGAGGCGAGCCGCTACCGCGCCGTCCTCGTCGCCAACGGGCACCATTGGGACCCCCGCTGGCCCGAGCCTGCCTTCCCCGGGGCCGACGAGTTCAGCGGCGAGCAGATCCACGCCCACCACTACCGCGAGCCGGACGTGCTGCCCGGCAAGCGGGTCCTGGTTCTCGGCCTCGGCAACTCCGCCACCGACATCGCGGTCGAGTCCTCGCGAATCGCCGACGCGACCTTCCTGGCCACCCGCCGCGGCGCCTACGTCCTGCCCAAGTACATGAACGGCAAGCCGATCGACGAGGTCTCGACGCCAGTCGTCTCGAGGCTGCCGATGTCGGTCCAGCGCTTCTTCAGCATGCGCATGCTCGGCGTCGCCGCCGGCGACATGACCGCCTACGGCCTGCCGAAGCCAGACCACAAGCTCTTCGAGGCGCACCCGACTGTCTCTTCCGAGCTGCTGCCCCGGCTCGGGCACGGGGACATCAAGGTGAAGCCAAACATCGCCCGCTTCACCGGCGGCCGCGGCGTCCGCTTCGTCGACGGCAGCGAGGAGGAGATCGACCTCGTCGTCTACTGCACCGGCTACAAGATGACCTTCCCCTTCTTCGCCGCAGACGTTTTCTCGGCCCCCGACAACCGCCTGCCGCTCTACCGCCGTGTCGCCTCGGTCGAGCGACCGGGGCTGTACTTCATCGGCTTCATCCAACCGCTGGGGCCGATCATGCCGCTGGCCGAGGCGCAGGCCGAATGGGTCGCCGATCTGCTCGGTGGACGCGCGGCGCTACCGGCGGCGGCGGAGATGCGACGGGAGATCGCCAGCGAAGAAGGGAAGATGCGAAAGCGCTTCGTCGCCTCTAAGCGTCATACGGTCGAGGTCGACTTCCATCCCTACCTGCGCGAGATCCGGCGCGAGCGAAAGCAGGCTGCGCAGCGGGCCTGACCACCCTGGTGCCCCCGCCGGGCGTACAGGGCGGCAGCGGCATCGCGGCGCCGCCACCGTGGGGACCGCGCCGCGGACCGCGCGGCGGTTTCGGCTGCGGGCGCCGCCGTTTGGAGCCGCCGTCGGAGTCCTCGGCCGCTCCGTCGGGCTCAGGAGTGGCCTGGCTCGCCCACCAGACGAGCCAGATCGACCCCAGCACCGGGATCTTGAGGACCACCAGAAGGAAGAAGATCGGCCAGAACCCCGTCACCGGCCTCAGTGTAAACAGTCGGTGCCTAGGGCTCCATCCCGCGGGCCCAGGCGATCAGAGCTTCGGTTTCGGCCTCTTCGAGGCCGCGGGGGGCCTCGGTCGGAACCAGCAAGGTCTGCTCGGATCGTGCCTGGGCCCACTCGTAGCAGCTCTCGTCGAAGTTGTCGTCGATCCAGGCCATCGCCCGGCCCTTGCAGTAGGCGTCGAGCGGTCCCAGCTTCCAGTGCGCAGAGCCGAAGCGGGCGGCGCCGTCGAAGGTCAGGTGGGGAAGCTCGGGCAGCCCGAGCATTCCCGGCAGGTAATAGTTCGCTTTGTCCTCCCAGCCGCTCGCCCAGATCAACTCGTAGTGCTCGGAGAGCCGCATCAGGCGCTTGCCGGCAAGCAGCGAGATGCAGTGCAGCACCCCGTCGACCAACTCGAACTGGGCCACGGACTTGTCCGGCGCCTCGTCGAAGCCAAACAAGGAGATGACTCCGTCGACGTCGACCGCGAGTATCGGTCGGCTCACGGGGGGAGGCTTGCTACCAGCGGTAGTGGGCGAACGCCTTGTTTGCCTGGGCCATGCGGTAGATGTCGTCCTTCCGCTTCCAGGCGCTGCCCTGCTGCTGCGTGGCGTCGAGGATCTCGTTGGCGAGGCGCTCGGCCATCGAGTACTCGCGGCGGGCGCGGGCGAACTGGACAAGCCAGCGGACCGCGAGGGTGCGGGCGCGGCGGGCCGGGACCTCCACAGGGACCTGGTAGGTGGCGCCGCCGACACGGCGTGAGCGAACCTCGAGCACCGGGGTGAGTTGCTTGATCGCCGCCTCGAGCGTCTCGACCGGATCCTCGCCGTTGCGCTCGCCGACGATCGCGAGGCCGTCGTAGACGATCCGCTCGGCCAGGGACTTCTTGCCGTCGCTCATCACCTTGTTGACGAGCTGCTGGACGAGCCGGTTGCGGTGCCTGGCGTCCGGTTCGATCGGCCGGATCTGCGCTGCGGAGCGGCGCGGCATCAGGAAGCCTTGACGCCGTAGCGGGAACGGGCCTGCTTGCGGTCGGAGACGCCGGCCGCATCGAGGGTGCCGCGCACGACCTTGTAGCGGACGCCCGGCAGATCCTTGACGCGACCACCGCGGATCAGCACAACCGAGTGCTCCTGAAGATTGTGTCCCTCGCCGGGGATGTAGGTGGTGACCTCCATGCCGTTGGTCAGCCGCACACGGGCGATCTTGCGCAGGGCCGAGTTCGGCTTCTTCGGCGTCACGGTCGCCACGCGGGTGCAGACGCCGCGCCGCTGCGGAGCGGCTACGCGCTTCTTGCGACCCTGCCCCGACTTGAGTCCAGGCGTCGTTGTCTTCTTCTTCGGGCGCTTGCGGCCCTTCCTGACGAGTTGGTTCGTATTAGGCACGGCCGCGCATAGTAGAGCAGTCCGGCAAGAACCAGCCCTGCCGCCGCCGCGAGCTCCGCGTAGAAGCCGTCTTCGAGCACCGCCGAGGCGCCCGCGAAGCGCGAGGTCTCGGCTCCTGCGTCGAGGCCGTGCGGGAGGTCGACGAGGAGGATCACGGCGACCGAGACGAAGCCGACCCCGATCACGCCGAGGCCGAGCCGGCGGCGATCGCGGCGAGCGCACAGCATTCCGAGGACGACGGCGAGAAGGCCGAGCGGAACCAGCAGGTAGGCGTGCGCCTGGCCCGCCGTGCGGACGTCGACGGTGGGCGGCTTGGCGATACCGGGCAGCCCCGCGTAGCCGGGCTGCCCTATCTCCACCCCGCGGTAGTCGATGAACTGTGAAGCGACGAGGCAGGCCGCGACGGCGACGATCACGGCTCCGGTCGCCCGGCGTGGGGTCACGACCGCGCTGGTGGCGGTCGCCGCCCGCGCCGTGGCGGCGCAGGCCCAGCGCAGCGATCTCTCCGCCAGGGCAAGGCCGTGGAAGAACAACGCCGCCGGCGGCCGCAGCCGCGGGCCGGCCCAGCCAGCGACGCGCTTCGTGATCGCCGAGGACCGGTGCCTCGCGCGCAGCAGCGTCGGGTGAGCTCGCTCGAGCCCCCGGTTGGCGACTCGATCGACCCGGCGTGACCACCTCGCGGCCGCCGCCGGAACCCTCGCGAAGGCTTTACCGATGCGCCGCCGAGCCGCTGCTATCATCGGCAGTCGCTCAGGCAGTTTTTTCGCTGCACGCTTCGCCGGGCCCACTGGGGCCCTTTTTTTGCGCCGAACCTGCCCGGTCCCCGGTCGCTTCCGATTCACCCTGAACTCAATCCGAGACAACCACTCAGCTTAGGAACCATGGCACGCAGCTTTCCGCTAGAGAAGACCCGCAACATCGGGATCATGGCGCACATCGACGCCGGTAAGACGACGACGACGGAGCGCATCCTCTACTACACGGGCCGAACCCACAAAATGGGCGAGGTCCACGAGGGCGCGGCCGTGATGGACTGGATGGAGCAGGAGCAGGAGCGGGGGATCACGATCACCTCCGCCGCGACTGCCTGCGATTGGAAGGGCCACCGGATCAACATCATCGACACGCCCGGCCACGTCGACTTCACGGTCGAGGTCGAGCGCAGCCTGCGAGTGCTGGACGGGGCGATCGCCGTCTTCGACGCCGTCGCCGGCGTCGAGCCACAGTCCGAGACGGTCTGGCGCCAGGCGGACAAGTACAAGGTCCCGCGCTTCGCCTACATCAACAAGATGGACCGCACCGGCGCCGACTTCTTCAACTCCGTACAGACGATGACCGACCGCCTCGGCGCCAACCCGTTGCCGATCCAGCTGCCGATCGGCAGCGAGGAGAACTTCCAGGGCGTCGTCGACCTGGTTGAGATGAAAGCGATGATCTGGACCGACGAGCTCGGCGCCGAGTACGAGACGGTCGAGATCCCCGACGAGCTGCGGGAGCAGGCCGAGGAATACCGCACCCAGCTGATCGAGGCCTGCGCCGAATACGACGACGAGCTGATGGAGGCCTACCTGGCCGAGGAAGAGATCCCACACGAGCGGATCGCCAAGTCCCTGCACCGGGCCTGCCTCGACACCAAAGTGACGCCGGTCCTCTGTGGCTCCTCCTTTAAGAACAAGGGCGTGCAGCCGCTTCTCGACGCGATCGTCGAGCTGCTGCCCTCGCCGCTCGAGGTACCGCCGGTCACCGGAGTCGTGCCGGCCGGCAAAGGCCAGGCCGAGCCGACCGAGGCCGAGCGCCCGGCCGACGACGACGGCCCCTTCGCCGCTCTCGCCTTCAAGATCATGACCGACCCCTACGTCGGCAAGCTCACCTACTTCCGGGTCTACTCCGGCAAGCTCGAGAAAGGTGGCCGCGTCCTCAACGTCTCCAGTGGCCGCACCGAGCGGATCGGCCGACTGCTGATGATGCACGCCAACAGCCGCGAGGAGATCGACGAGTGCTACGCCGGCGACATCTGCGCCGGCGTCGGCCTCAAGGAAACGAGCACCGGCGACACTCTCGCCGCCCCCAACGCCCCGCTCGCGCTCGAGAGCATCGAATTCCCGGACACCGTGATCGCGGTCGCGATCGAGCCGAAAACGAAAGCCGACCAGGAGAAGATGGGAGCGGCCCTGCAGCGGCTGGGGGAGGAGGACCCGACCTTTAGGATCGAATCCGACGAGGAGACCGGCCAGACGCTGATCCACGGCATGGGCGAGCTCCACCTCGAAGTGATCGTCGACCGGATGCTGCGCGAGTTCAAAGTCGACGCCAACGTCGGCAAGCCGCAGGTCGCCTACCGCGAGACGATCCGCAAGCGGGTCGAGAAGGTAGTGGCGCGCTTCGTCCGCCAGACCGGTGGTCGCGGCCAGTTCGGCCACGTCGTCATCAACGTCGAGCCGGCGCCGGGAGAGGGCTTCGAGTTCGTCAACAAAATCAAGGGCGGCGTCATTCCCGGCGAATTCATCGGCCCCGCTGAACAGGGGATGAGGGAGGCCCTGGAGAACGGTGTCAAGGCTGGCTACCCGATGGTCGACGTCAAAGTCGAACTCGTCGACGGCTCCTACCACGACGTCGACTCCTCCGAGATGGCCTTCAAAATCGCCGGTTCGATGGCGATCCAGGAGGGTGCTCGCAAGGCAAACCCGGTCCTGCTTGAGCCGGTGATGTCGGTCGAGGTCGTCACCCCCGAGGATTTCCTCGGGGACGTGATCGGCGACCTCTCGCGGCGGCGCGGAAAAGTCCAGGGACAGGAGCAGCGGGGCAACGCGCTCGCCGTGCAGGCCTTCGTCCCGCTCGGCGAAATGTTCGGCTACGCGACCGACCTTCGTTCTTCGACCCAGGGTCGTGCCAGTTACACGATGCAGTTCGAGCGCTACGAGGAGGTCCCCGGGAACATCGCTGAGGAGATCGTCGAACACCGCTCTGGAGAGCCAGTCGGCGCGACCTCCTAGACCCAACCGCGAGCGCGGGCTGCATCTGGCTATATTTCCCAGGTTCGCCCGCAGGCAGAACAAAGTGCCCTGCCAAGCAGTGCCCCCAGAACTCAAGCAGTCACACCAGACAGAACACGACTTCGAAAGGTAGAACGGAGAGAGATGTCAAAGGAGAAGTTCGAGCGCGATAAGCCCCATGTGAACGTTGGAACGATTGGTCATATCGACCACGGGAAGACGACGCTGACGGCCGCGATCACCCAGACGCTCTCAACCGTGGGCGGCGCCGAAGCTCAGAGCTTCGCGGAGATCGACAACGCCCCCGAGGAGAAGGAGCGCGGGATCACGATCGCGACCTCCCACGTCGAGTACGAGACCGAGAACCGGCACTACGCCCACGTCGACTGCCCGGGCCACGCCGACTACGTCAAGAACATGATCACCGGCGCGGCGCAGATGGACGGGGCGATCCTGGTCGTCTCCGCCGCGGACGGCGTCATGCCCCAGACCCGGGAGCACATCCTGCTCGCCCGTCAGGTCAACGTCCCGCACGTGGTCGTCTTTCTCAACAAGATCGACCAGGTCGACGACGAGGAGCTGATCGAGCTCGTCGAGGAGGAGGTCAAGGACCTGCTCAACGAGTACGAATTCCCGGGCGACGAGACCCCGATCGTCAAAGGCTCGGCGCTGAAGGCCCTTGAAGGCGACGAGGAGGCCCAGAAAGCCGTCTTCGAGCTGGCCGCCGCCCTCGACTCCTACATCCCGGAGCCGGTCCGCGAGCTGGACAAGCCCTTCCTGATGCCGGTCGAGGACATCTTCTCGATCACCGGCCGCGGCACCGTCGCCACCGGTCGCGTCGAGCAGGGGATCGTCAACACCGGCGACGAGGTCGAGATCGTCGGCATCCACGACACCACCAAAACCGTCGTCACCGGCGTCGAGATGTTCCGCAAGATCCTCGACCAGGGTCAGGCCGGAGACAACATCGGCGCCCTCCTGCGCGGCACCAAGCGCGAGGAGATCGAGCGCGGTCAGGTTCTCTGCAAGCCCGGCTCGATCACGCCGCACACCAAGTTCAAAGCCGAGGTCTACTGCCTGAAGAAGGAGGAGGGTGGTCGCCACACTCCGTTCTTCTCCGGCTACCGGCCTCAGTTCTATTTCCGCACCACCGACGTGACCGGGATCGCCAACCTCCCCGAGGGGACGGAGATGGTGATGCCGGGAGATAACGTCGAGATGACGATCGAGCTGATTCAGCCGATCGCAATGGATCAGGGCCTGCGGTTCGCCATCCGCGAGGGTGGCCGCACCGTCGGCTCGGGGGTCGTCGCCGAGATCGTCGAGTAGGCGAAGACCTCCACGGGTCGGGCAAGGTGCCCGGCCATCGCCGCCCGGCGGGCGGCGAGACAACTGCAAGACATACGACCGGGGCGGCGCCCCACCCAAGGGGGCCCCGCCCTTTATGCGCGAGAAAGACAGCTTTAGACCGTGGCAGCGATAGCAGCACAGAAAATTCGGATCCGACTCAAGGCGTACGACCATGACGCCATAGATCGGGCTGCCCGCGAGATCGTCGAGACCGCGGAGCGCACCGGCGCCAGCGTCTCCGGCCCGGTGCCGCTGCCGACC
>DATAIY010000020.1:0-10211 GCA_036262475.1 Solirubrobacterales bacterium | reverse complement strand
GGCTGGTCTCGATCAGGCCCGGGGCGACGGCGTTGACGGTGACGCCGCGCCGCGCGACCTCGACCGCGACCGTCTTCGTGAAGCCGATCACGCCGGCCTTCGAGGCGGCGTAGTTCGCCTGGCCGGCGTTGGCGCGGGGGCCGACGATCGAGGCGACGTTGACGACCCGGCCGAAGCGGGCGCGCAGCATCTGGGTCAAGGCGTGGCGGGTGGCGCGGAAGGTCGCGGTGAGGTTGACGTCGATCACCCGCTGCCATTGCTCGTCCTCGAGCTGCGGCGAGAGGCCGTCGATGCGCAGGCCGGCGTTGTTGACGAGGACCAGCACCGGCCCGTGCTCGCCGGGCTCCAGCAGCGCCGCCACGTCGCCGGCGTCGGCGACGTCGCCTTGCAGGACCGTGGCGCTGCCGCCTTCGGACTCGATCCGCTCGACGACCTCGCGGGCACCGGCCTCGTCCTCGCGGTAGTTGACCCGCACCGGCCAGCCGTCACGGGCGAGCGCCAGCGCCGTGGCGGCGCCGATCCCCCGCGAGGAGCCGGTGACGAGAGCACAGCCCTCACGCATCGCCGCCGCTCCCCCACTCGATCACGGTGGCGCCCCAGGTGAGGCCGGCGCCGAAGGCGGCGATCAGGACGCTGGCGCCGGGCTCGAGGTCGCCGGCGAGCCGGGCGTCCTCGAGGGCGAGCGGGATCGAGGCCGCCGAGGTATTGCCGAAGTGGTTGATCGAGTCGACGACCCGCTCCATCCCCAGCCCCAGCCGCTCGCCGACCGAGCGCAGGATCCGGGCGTTGGCCTGGTGGTAGACGAAGAGGTCGATCTCGGCCAGCGGCACCCCGGCGACGCCGGCGGCCTCGACCGTCGCCTCCGCCATCCGGTCGACCGCGAGGCGAAAGGTTTCGTGCCCCTGCATCTTCATCACGCCCTCCGCTTTGGTGGCGTGGAGCAGGTCGGCGTTGGCGCCGTCGGAGCCGAGCACGATCGGGCCGATCCGGCCGCGCTCGGCGCCGCGCATGACGACGGCGCCGGCGCCGTCGGCGAATACCGCCGCGGTCGAGCGGTCGTCGGGATCGGTCATCTGGGTCATCAGGTCGGCACCGACGAGGAGGACGTTGCCCGCCCGGCCGGACTCGATCAGCCCGCAGGCTAGCGAGATGCCGGAGACGAACCCCGTGCAGGCGGCGTTGAGGTCGATCGCGCCAGCGCCGCCGGCGCCGAGCTCGGCGGCGACGCGGGGAGAGGCGCCGGGCATCAGCTCGTCGTTGCTGGTCGTCGCGACCAGGACCAGGTCGAGATCGCCGGCGCTCACTCCGGCCTCGGCCAGAGCCCGCTCGCCGGCGACGGCGGCGAACTGGAAGAGGCGCTCGCCCGGCTGCGCGACCCGGCGCTCGTGGATGCCGGTGCGCTGGACGATCCAGCTCTCCTCGATGCCGAGGCGCTCGGCGATCGGCGCGTTGGCGACGACGGTCTCCGGCACGGCGACGCCGAGGCCGGCGATCTCGGCACCCGTGCGGGAGCCGCGGTCGACCGGGGTGGCGGCGGGTGCGGCCGCGGACTCAGGCATGGACGGCCTCGGGCTCGGCCAGCGAGTGCGCCTCGACGCCCTCGAGGGTGCGGCGGACGAGGCCGGTCAGCACGTCGCCGGGCCCCACCTCGAGGAAGGTGCGGGCGCCGGCACCGTGCATCCCCTGCAGCGTGGCGCGCCAGATCACCGGCTCGGTCAGGGCGGCGGCGAGCCCGGCGCGGGCGTCCTCGAAGGGCTCGGCGGCGGTCGAGGAGAAGACGGGCAGGCGCGGCCGGCGGAACTCGACCGCCTCGAGGGCGGCGCGAAACTTCTCCGCCGCGCCGGCCATCAGCGGCGAGTGGAAGGCGCCGGCGACCGGCAGCCTGATCGCCTTGACGCCGTCGGCACGAAGCTGGCGGCGGGCCTCGCTCAGCGAATCCGAGGCCCCCGAGAGGACCATCTGACCGGGGGCGTTGTCGTTGGCGACGGTGAGATCGAAGCTGGCGGCGAGCCGGCGAACCGATTCGTCTTCGCCGCCGAGCACCGCGATCATCCCGCCCGGGCTCGCCTCGGCGGCCTCCTCCATCAGGCGGCCGCGGATCACCGCCAGCCGCAGACCCTCTTCGGCGTCGAGCGCGTCGCCGGCGACCAGCGCCGCGAGCTCGCCGAGCGAGTGCCCGGCGATCATGTCGCCGCCGGGGCTGCCGGCCTGCTTGTAGTGAGCGAGGCTGGCGCAGTAGATCGCCGGCTGGGCGAGGTGGGTGCCGTCGCCGATGTGATCGAAGGGGTCGAGGCCCAGTTCCGCCCGCGCCTGCTCCAGCAGGTCGGGGCGGTGGGCGGCGGTGACTGCGGCCATTCCGGAGGTCTGGCTGCCCTGACCCGGGAATAGCATCGCGGTGGGTGCGGAAATGGATGTCACTGATCAGATAGTGGTCCGGTCCGAGGTGCAGGTGACGTCACGGAGGACCGACCCCCGCCATTCGGGGGATCTAAGGCGACGGTCGGGGGGTTACTTCCGACGCTCAAACGAGGATCTTCAGACGCTGGGCCTGCCGGGTCGCCTCGGCCCGGTTGCGGACTCCCAGCTTGCGGTAGATCGCGCTGGTGTGCTCCTTGACCGTGTGCGGGGAGAGGTGGAGGTGACCGGCGATCTCCTTGTTGGTGGAGCCGGTGGCGATCAGCGAGAGGACCTCCTGCTCGCGCTCGCTCAGCGGCGAGTCGAGCGGGGTGTGGTCGGCGAAGACCTCGGTCCCCAGCGAGACCATCCGCACCGCCTTGACGACGTCGACCGCCGACCAGTCCTTGGAGATGAACCCCGAGGCCCCGGCGGAGCGGGCGACGAAGGGGGAGATGACGCCGGCACCGGAGATCAGCAGCACCCGCGTCTGCGGGCTGACGGCGCGGATCTCCTCGCAGACCTCCGCCCCGGACTCGCTGCCGAGCAGCATGTCGACGAGCGCCACCTCGGGCCGCAGCCGGCGGCAGGTATCGATGGCCTCGGCGCCGTCGGAGGCGGCGAGGCAGCGCTCGACCCAGCTCTGGCGCTCGAGCAGCAGCCGGAATCCCCACTGGACGACATCGTGGTCGTCGACCACCAAGACCCTCAGCTTGCCGTCCTCGGAGGCCATCAGGAGCCGACCGGGGCAACCAGGCGGACCCGCCAGCGACCTCCGGCCGCGGCGCCGAACTCGACCAGTCCCTCATAGCGAAGCGCTTCCAGCGCCGCCAGCCGCAGCCCGAGGCCACCGCCCTTGGTCTCCTTGCCGTCGCCGGCGCCGTCGTTCTCGACCGCGAGGCTGAAGGTGTCCCCGTCGGAGGCGACGCGGATGTCGATCTGACTCGGCTCAGAGTGACGGTCGGCGTTGCGCAGTGCCTCTGCCAGCACCGACTGGGCGACCGGCTCGAGGTCGGGAGGGACGGCGACGCCGTCCTCCCAGTCGAGCTTGAGGTCCGGGCGGCGCTCGAGCAGCCGCTCGAGGACCTGGGCGAGGCTGGCCTGGTGGGCGCGCGGGGGGGTCGCCACAGGCCGGGTCAAGGCGTGGCGCAGGTCACCGACCACCGAGCGCAGCTCCTCCTGGCAGCGACGGCGCTCGGAGGCGGAGAGGCCGCGCTTGGAGCCCAGAGCCAGGGCGACGCCGAAGAGGCGCTGGATCGCGTTCTCGTGCAGCTCCCGGGTCAGTTCGACGCGTTCGCTCAGCCGTCGCTCGCTTTCGCGCTGCTCGGTCGAGTGCTCGATGCTCGCGGTCAGCGCCGCCAGGCGCCCCAGGGTCAGCATCGTCTCCCGCTCGCCGTCGTCGAGCACGAAGTCCTCGCCGTCACGGTCGGCAAAGATCACCCCGAGCCAGCGGCGGGCGGCGGAGATCGGCGTGCAGGTGATCGTCGCCGTGTCGGCCAGCTCGGCGTAGCGCGGCGGCACCTGCTCGGCGAGGCCGCCGGAGACCTCGACAACGCGGTCCTCTTCCAGCGCCCGCCGCGCGATCGGGGTCTCGTCGAGGGTGCCCTCGATGCGTTTGACCAGTTCCGGGTCGACGCCGTGGGATCCCATCGGTATCACCGTGCGGTAGGTGTTGTCGTGAAGCAGCAGCGCCGCCCGCCGCATCGTCGTCAGCGAGCAGACGGCCCTGCAGACCCGGTCGTAGAAGACCCCCGATTCGGTCGCCGCATCCAGTTCGGCGAGCAGCCCGACCAGCACCTCGACGGTACCGGCTCGTGGTGCTGCAGCGGTGGTGGCGATACCCGAATTTCCCATCGACATAAGGAGATTACGGTCCCACTGTCGTCGCGGCGAGAGTCGGCAGCGCTGCAGCGCTGCAATCTCCTGTAGTGGTATGATTTCCCCACTATGACATTCGTTGTTCCTACCAAGCGAGGCACATTCGAGGTGCGCGAGTCCCACAGCACTCCCGCCGGTCCGCGCAGCCGCACGCTCGCCACCTTCCGAGAGATGACCGACGAGGTCGTCGAGAAAGCGAGAGCGCGCGCGACAAAGCAGCCGAGCGCCGACGAGCTGCGGGAGGCCGCACTGAGGGCGGGGGCCCCGGTTGCAGGGGCTCCGGTCGACGAAGCTGCGCGCGACACGCTGCGCCTGCTGGCGAGCGGAAAGCGACTTGATCCGATGCTGCGCCGCCTGCTTCTCGACGCACTCACCCGCGAAGACCGCAGCGACCGGCCCGCCGACCCCTCCGCGACCGTCTCCGACACCGCTCGATCGGCCACCGAGTGGATCGGGACGAGCCCCAGGCAGCGCAGCGAGACCCTGCGCGACCTACTGGAACTGGCCGATGCGCTCCCGGTTCGCCCCCGCCCCACCGAGATCGGCTTCCCGCGACTGAAGTCGGCCTGATCGTGGCGAGGAAACGGCCGCTGTATCCACAACGCCCCGACGGCGCCCCTTCGCTGCCGGAGAAGGTCACCGCCATCCACGAGCGTCTCGACGACGCCCGCGTCCCGCACGCGATCGGCGGCGCCCTAGCACTCGCCTACTACGCCGAGCCGCGGGCGACGATCGACATCGACATCAACGTCTTCATCCCGACCGAGCGCTGGCCGGACGTACGCGACGCCCTGGCTCCCCTCGGCATCGATGTCGGCGTTGATGCCGCGGCGCTTGAGCGAGACGGCCAGGTGAGGCTCTGGTGGGACCGCAACCCGGTTGACCTCTTCTTCTCATATGACGAGTTCCACGACGCGATGCGGCACGGCGCCCGACGGGTGCCCTTCGGCCAGGGGACGATCCCGATCCTCGCCCCCGAGCACCTCGCCGTCTGCAAGGCGATGTTCGACCGGGTCAAGGACTGGCTCGATATCGAGCAGATCCTGGTCGCCACCGACCCCCTCGATCTGGCGGAAGTCGAAAGCTGGCTGGAGCGGATGGTTGGAGGCGAGGACCCGCGGTTGCAAAAACTGCGGGAGATCCGGACCCGCCTGTCGCTGGACGGTGAGTCCGGCTAAAGGCCGGGCGCGGCCGCCTGGTCGGCGACGACGATCATCTCAGCGTTCTCGACCCGGCCGGCCGGGATCGAGCGGTCACCCGCCACCAGCTTGGCGAGCTGGTCGCACTTTTCGGCACCCGTGACCAGCCACAGCACCCTGCGGGCGGCGATGAGCGCGGGGTAGGTGAGGGTCATACGGCGGTGGCCCTGGTAAGCGGTCTCGGTCAGGGCGACGCGGCGGTCGCTCACCTCCAGCACCGAGTCGCCGGGGACGAGCGAGGCGGTGTGCCCATCGGGCCCGAGGCCGAGGTGGACGAGGTCGAGGCGCTCGGGCAGCGAGGCTTCGTACTCGCGGGCGGCGGCGTCGGGATCGCGCTGGGTGACCGGCATCGGCCGCAGCGCCGACTGATGGTCCATCGAGAGGCCGAGGACCATGTGGGTGAGGTTGCGGTCTTCGCTCCCCGGCGAGGCGAGCCGCTCGTCGACCTGGAACAGAGAGGTCTGCGACCAGGGCATCTCCTCGAGTTCGCCGAGGACGGCAAGCATCGCCCAGGGAGAGCGGCCGCCGCTCATCGCGAAGCCGAAGGAGCCGTGCTCGCGAACGGCGGCGGCGCCTTCGGCGGCGATCAACTCGGCGGCGCGGCGGGCCGCCGCCCGCTCGTCGGCGAGAACCTCGAGCTCGACAGCCATCGGCGCGGCTCCCTCAGCTCGGCTTCTCGTCGTGGCCGCCGAACTGTTTGCGCATCGCCGACAACACCTTGTCGCCGTAGTCGCCGAGTTCGCGCGAGTAGAAGCGCTCGTAGAGAGCGGTGGTCAGGACCGGGGCGGGAACGCCCTCGTCGATCGCCGCGATCGAGGTCCAGCGGCCCTCGCCCGAGTCCGAGACGCGCCCGGCGAAATCGGAGAGGTCGGGGGATTCCTGCATCGCCGCCGCGGTCAGGTCGAGTAGCCAGGAGCCGACGACGCTGCCGCGGCGCCAGACCTCGGTGACCTCCGGCAGGTCGAGGTCGTACTGGTAGTACTCGGGGTGATCGAGGGGCGCCGTCTCCGCGTCCGCTTCGCGGCTGACCTTGCCGGCGTTGGCGTTCTTGAGGATGTTCAGGCCCTCGGCGTAGGCGGCCATCATCCCGTACTCGATCCCGTTGTGGACCATCTTCACGAAGTGCCCGGCGCCGTTGGGACCGCAGTGCAGGTAGCCGTTCTCCGCAGGCGAGGGGTCGCCTGAGCGGCCGGGGGTGCGCTCGGCCGAGTCGACGCCCGGCGCCAGCGAGGCGAAGATCGGATCGAGGCGCTCGACCGCGCGGTCGGGGCCGCCGATCATCAGGCAGTAGCCGCGCTCGAGCCCGAAGACGCCGCCGCTGGTGCCACAGTCGACGTAGTCGATTCCCTTCTCGCCAACCTTGGCGGCGCGGCGGATGTCGTCGCGGTAATAGGAGTTGCCGCCGTCGATGATCGCGTCGCCGCTCTCGAGCACCTCGGCGACTCCCTCTACCGTCTTCTCGGTGATCTCGCCAGCCGGGACCATCACCCAGACCGAGCGCGGAGCGAGCATCGCCGAGGCCAGGTCCTGCAGCGAGGCAGCGCCTTCGGCTCCCTCGCCGACGAGTTCGGCGATCGCCTCCGGGTTGACGTCGTAGACGACGCACTTGTGGCCGTCCCGCATCAGGCGGCGAGCCATGTTGGCTCCCATGCGACCGAGGCCGACGATTCCGAGTTCCATGAACAACCTCCAGGTCCGCGCTGCAAGGGTTCGGGTCGGGCCCCAGCTGGGCCCGTGGCGCCATCCTAGAAGGGATAGCCTGAGCAGCGAATGGCCACGGGCGCTCCGCAACACACCGATGCCGCCGCCGACGTGCTGGCGATCTTTGGCATCAGCGGCGACCTGGCGAAGAAAATGACCTTCCGGGCGCTCTACCGGCTCGAGGCCAGCGGCAAGCTCAAGTGCCCGATCGTCGGCGTCGCGATCGACGGCTGGGACGACGCGAAACTTCGCGAGCACGCCCGCGAATCGATCGCGAGCTCGGTCGGCGATCCCGACGGAGACGTCTTCGGCCGACTCGCCGAGCGCCTCAGCTACGTCCAGGGCGACTACGCCGACGCCGACACGTTCAAGCGGGTCGGAAAGGCCCTGGGCGACGCCAAGCGGCCGGTCTTCTACCTTGAGATCCCGCCCTCGCTGTTCGCGTCGGTGGTCGGTGGCCTCGGTAAGGCGGGGCTGACCGAGAACGCGCACGTCGTGATCGAGAAGCCCTTCGGGCACGACCTCGACTCGGCCCGGGCGCTCAACGCCGAACTCTGCGCCGTTCTCGAGGAGGAGCAGATCCTGCGGATCGACCATTACCTCGGCAAGGAGCCGGTCATGGACATCACCTACCTGCGCTTCGCCAACTCGATCCTGGAGCCGGTCTGGAACCGCGAGCACGTCTCCCACCTGCAGATGACGATCGCCGAGGACTTCGGCGTTGACGACCGCGGCCGCTTCTACGACGCGGTCGGGGCGATGCGCGACGTGATCCAGAACCACGCCCTGCAGGTGCTCGGCATCGTCGCGATGGAGCCGCCGACCGGCAACCATCCCGACTCGATCCGCGACAAGAAGCTTGAGCTGTTCCGGGCGATGCGGACCGCCGATCCGAAGCGCTACGTGCGCGGCCAGTACGAGGGCTTTCTCGACGTCAAGGACGTGGCACCGGACTCGACCACCGAGACCTTCGCCGCGGTCGAGCTCGAGGTCGACAACTGGCGCTGGAGCGGCGTCCCCTTCTTCGTCCGCGCCGGCAAGTGCATGCCGGCCAAGTCGAGTGAGGTGACCGTCGTCTTCAAGCGGCCGCCGCGGCTGGGCATCGGTCGCGGCAAGACACCGGAGCCGAACAAGATGACGATCCGGATCGAGCCGCAGCCGGGCTCGAGAATGCGCCTCTACGCGAAGAAGGCGGGCGAAGAGGCCTTCGAGCCGGCCGACCTCGAGGTCCTCTTCGAAAAAGTCCCCGGCGAGGAGCCCGAGCCCTACGAGCGGCTGCTCGGCGACGCGATCGCCGGCCGCCACACCCTCTTCACCCGCCAGGACGCCGTCGAGGAGACCTGGCGCGTCGTCCAGCCACTGCTCGACGAACCGGGCCCGGTCCTCCCCTACGCCCCCGGCACCTGGGGGCCCAGGGAGGCCGACGACCTGACCCGTGGAATCGCCCACTGGTCGGAGCCCTGGCTGCCCGACGCCTAGGGTATTTCTCCGGCGTTCGATCCAGCGGCGTGCTAGGTTTCGGGCCTCCTGATTAGGGCGACCTAACGCCCACTGAGTCGCAAGGAGTTCCACCCGGGATGATCCCCACCTTCGTTATCACCCTGCGAGAGGGCGTCGAGGCCGCTCTGATTGTCGGCATCATCGCCGCCTTCCTCGTCAAGGAGGGCCGCCGCGACGCGCTGCGGCAGATGTGGATCGGAGTGGGAATCGCGGTCGCCCTCTGCGTCGGTGTGGCAGCGATCCTCGAAGTCATCGGCCAGGACCTGCCGCAGAAACAGCAGGAGGGGCTGGAGACGGTGATCGGGCTGATCGCGGTCACGGCCGTCACCTACATGATCGTCTGGATGCGGCGCAACGCGCGCGGGATCAAAGCCGTCCTGGAAGGCGACGCCGCGTCGGCCCTCGCGGCCGGCTCGACGATGGCGCTGGTGGCGATGGCCTTCCTCGCGGTGCTGCGCGAGGGCTTCGAGACCTCGGTCTTCCTGCTCGCCGCCTTCCAGAACGCCAGCGACACCACCGCCGCCGGCTCCGGGGCGGTCCTGGGCCTGCTGGCCGCGATCGCGATCGGCCTCGGCCTCTACCGCGGCGGCGTGCGGATCAACCTCACCCGCTTCTTCCGCTTCACCGGCTTGATCCTCGTCTTCGTCGCCGCCGGGCTGCTGGCGACGGCCGCCCACACCGCGCACGAGGCGGGCTGGATCAACGGTCTCCAAGGGCAGGCGGTCGATCTCTCCTGGCTGGTCCAGCCGGGCACCATCAGCGGCTCGCTGCTGACCGGCATGCTGGGCCTGCAGCCGACCCCGACCGTGATCGAGGTCATGGTCTACCTGCTCTACGCGGTGCCGATGACGCTCTATGTCCTCTGGCCCAGCCAGTTGCGCCTGCGGCCCCGACGCGTCGGCGCTGGCCGGCAGGCCGGGCCCGCCGGCAACCCGGCCTGAGCGCCGGCCTCAGATGAACCCGATCACGCGTCGCCGCCTGCTGGCGTCCGCCGGCCTCGGTGCGGCGGGGATCGGTCTTGGCACCGGCGGCTACCTGACCGGACAGCCACTCAGATGTCGTTCAAGGTGACCGACGCCGGCTGCGAACCGCACGGCGCCAAGCACCGGCCGGCCCGATCACCTTCGAGGTCGAAAACTCCGCCAGCTCCAAGGTGAGGGAGTTCGAGGTCCTCGACGGCGAAACGATCCTCGGCGAGAAGGAGAACCTGACCGAAGGCCTCTCGGGCAGCTTCTCGCTGACCCTCGAGAAGGGCGAATACATCCTCCGCTGCAACGGTGGCTCCGAGGAAGACGGCACGCTGATCGTCAGCGGCGAGCTGAGGTCGAGCAACAGCCCTGAGGTCGAAGCGGCGATCGCCCCGTACCGGCGGATACCTGGAGAAGGACACGGCCGAGCTGGTCGCGACGACGAAGCCGTTCGTCGCCGCCCCGTCGCCGCGGCGAAATCGCTCTACGCCGCCGCCCGCATGCCCCACGAGCGGATCGAGCCGGTGACCGGGTCCTTCGGCGAGCTCGACCCCCGCATCGACGCCCGCGC
>DATAIY010000019.1:0-4235 GCA_036262475.1 Solirubrobacterales bacterium | reverse complement strand
GGCCAGTGCAGAGCGGGCACACCGGCGTGATCCACGACCTAGACGAGTTGTTCACGCTGAAGTCGACCACCTTGCACCTGCTCGGTGTGGTCCTGTTCGCCTACGCGGCCGTCGAGGGAGCCGAGGCGGTGGGGCTCTGGTGCCAACGTCGTTGGGCTGAGTACCTGACGTTTATCGCCACCGCACTGTTCTTGCCACTGGAGGTCTACGAGCTGACCAGGACGGTCTCCCCATTCAAGGTAATCGCCATGGTGATCAATCTCGCGATCCTCGTCTACCTCGTCTGGGCGAAGAGGCTGTTCGGATTCAGGGGCGGGGTCGCCGCGGAGCAGGCGGATCGCGAGCGCGACGTCGGCTGGCCGGCTCTCGAGCGCACCGCCCCGGCGTCTGGATCGCCGTGAAGACCGAAAGCGGTGTCCGGCCTCGGATTGCCGGTCAGGAACCCGAGGCTGCACCTGTCACTCAGAGCTACTCCTCCAGGTCGGCGGCTTTCTCGTCGTGTAGGCCCGCCAGCTCGCCCGCTCGGGAAGCCCGCTTCGCGGCCCGCTCGGATTCCCCGGCGAGCTCTTCGGCACGGGTGCTGTGCTCCTCGGCGAGCCGGGTGTGCCGATCGGCCACCCCCGCCTCCTCGGCGGCCTCGGCGCGTTTGAGCCGATGCTCAGAGGAGAAGTCCCCAGCCTTCGAGGCGTGGAGTTCGGCCTCCTGGCGATGGCCACCGGCCTATTCGGCGAGCCGTTCGCGCTTCAACTGGCGGCGTGCGCGCGCTCGGCGCGCGACGACCGCGATCAAAGCAAGCAGGACGAGCGCCGCTACTACGACGATGACCGATTACCAACGTGGTGGAAGTTTGCCTCAGTTCCTCTAGCAGCGCGGATCTTCGGGGTCGCGCCATTCTTCGACCACGACGTCACGCCGCAACGCCTCGACCACATTCCCTGCTGGATCAATCCCAGCACCAACCCCGCGCCGGCGATCATCAGGATCAGCCCGACGGTGCCGATGCTGACGTGGGCCACGTGCCGGTTGGTGGCGAAGTAGAGGATCGCCCCGACGGCGATCAGGAAGATGGATCCCCGACCGTCATCAGACGACCGCGCCGGTGATCGAGACGCCCATTATCGCTCCAACAAAGTGGTTCTCCCTATCGACAGGTTCGCTTCCGCGGCTCTCGCCTTTGGAACATTTCTTCTAACCGCGGCGAGCTACCCGGCTCTGCGCTTGAGAAACCTCCGGCCTACCATCGGGAGGGTGCCCCTCGCCCTCGGTCAACGCCTGCTCCTGGATCACGTTCTTCGCGGTGGCGGCCTGCTGGTGATAGTCGCCGTCGTCGCGGTTGTCCTCTTGATCCGCTTCTGGCCCGCGATCTTCGCCTGGCTAGAGGAGCGATGGCGCCGGCGGTGAGTTTGGTTCCGTCAGCCGGACGTCTAAGCGACCAATCCCTGATTACCGCATTGAAGTTTGTTTATTGGTTCTACCGGGAAGTCGTCTCTGATGGCAACCACGGCACACTCGACCCGCCGATTCGACCAGATCGAGCGCCGCACCGAACGCGCGGGCTTCGCAACCGAGACCGATCTCGTCGTCGGCGATGTCACCCTGCCCCCGACGGGCTACCAGAGTCGCTTTTCGAACTCACTCAGCTGCCCCGACCTCGAATTCGTGCCGCTGACCAACGTCGAGATCACCTCGCTCGTCGACGGCAGGGTCAGCGAAGGACCCTTCGTCATCCTCTCCAAGGCCCATATCCGGATCGCCTACCCCTTTCGGATTGAGCGGCGCCTGGTTGGACCCTCGCGCGACGGGACGGTGATCGCCTCGACGGGCGGCGAAATCCGCCGGTCGGCCTCGATCGCTACAAGTTGAGGATGCGCATTCGCATGATCGGAGTGGTGCTCTGCGCAACGGCTCTGCAATTGAGCGCCTGCGGCAGCGCCTCTTCGTCGGCCACCGGTACTGCGCCGTCCCATGCGAGAGGCGCAAAGACGAGCGGCCCCGAGTTGACCGACTGGACCGAGTTCGGCCTCAATCCGCAGCGCAGCGACGCGACGAACAGGCCGACCGGCATCACCGCCGGCAACGTGGGACACCTTCGGCTCCGGCAGGTCTCGCTGCCAGGCACGGTCGATTCCTCACCGGTCTACCTGCACGGCGCCCGCGTCGCCGGCGGTACCCGCGACGTGATCGTCGTCACCACGACCTACGGCCGCACCGTCGCGATCGACGCCCGCACGGGCAAGCGGCTGTGGACGTACACGCCGGTGGGCTACGGCGACTGGGCGGGCGGCGCGCAGATAACCAACACCAGCCCGATCGCCGATCCCGATCGTCGCTTCGTCTACTCGGCGTCTCCGGACGGGCTGATCCACAAGCTCGCGCTTTCATCGGGGCACGAGGTGGGGGCCGGGGCCTGGCCCGCGAGCATCACCAGGGACGCCACCCGAGAGAAGCTCGGCTCGGCGCTGAACATCGACGGGCCCGACGTGATCGCGACCACCAGCGGCTACATCGGCGACGCGCCGACCTACCAGGGCCATGTCGCCCTGATCTCACGGGCGAGCGGCAGGGTGACCGCTGTCTTCAACACTCTCTGCGCCGACCGTCGCGCAGTCATCGTCCCCACCAGCTGCTCCCAGAGCGACTCGGCGATCCTCTCCCGTGGCGGTGCCGTCGTCGAGCCCGGCGGTGAGCGGCTGCTGGTCGACACCGGCAACGGCGACTGGAACGGGCGAACCGATTTCGGCGACAGCGTCCTCGAGTTGACCGTGCCCGGTTTGAAGCTGCGCCAGGCCTTCACCCCGACGAACCAGCAGGAACTCAACGAAAGCGACACGGACCTTGGCTCGAGCGCCCCCGCGCTCCTCGGCCACGGCAGGGTGATGGTGGCGGGCAAGGACGGGGTCATCCGTGTCCTCGACCTGAACCATCTCGACGGGCACGCCCGCTACGCCCATCACCGCCTCGGCGGCGAAGTTCAGACCCTGACGACGCCCAATGGCGGCGAGCTGTTCACCGCCCCCGCGGTCTGGCACCACGGCTCGAAGACCACTGTCTTTGTCGCCGACAACGAAGGCACGGCCGCCTTCGCCCTGCGCCGCGGCCGCCTGCATCCGCTCTGGTCCAACTCCACCCCCGGCACCAGCCCGATCGTCGCCGGGGGTCTTCTCTACGTCTACGACCCGAGCGCCGGCGGCATCGACGTTTACTCGACCTCCTCCTCGGATCCGATCGCCAAGCTGCCCGGCTCCAGCGGCCACTGGAACAGCCCGATAGTCGTCGACGGCCACGTGGTCGAGCCCGAAGGCGACGCGAACGACCACGCCACCACCGGAACCCTGGAGTTGTTCACGGCCCGGTAGCGCCGAGGGCCGCCGGGCTCGAGCCAAGCACTGCGACGCTGCTCGCCCCTAGGGCACCGGCCAGGCCCGCATCGCGGTCTCCGCGACGGCGAGGAGCTGCGCTCGGGCGGCGCCGTCGCGGGCTCGCGGAACGTCTCGCTCGGGACGGCGCCCTGTGACCCGAGTCGGCGGCGATGAGGTCGTTTGCACGCCCTCGGGGCAGAGCGTCGCCCAGGCCGATGTGCGCTCCGAGAAGATGTCGCTGCACCTCGCCGAGGGTTCGAGTGGCGCGCGGATGACGGTCGGGCTGGCCGCACTCCAGACCGGAGATTCGCTCGGGGAGCTCGTCGATCGAGCGGATCGGGCGATGCTCGGTGCCCGCCGAGAGTGAAGTACTCGAAGGTTCGCGAGGAATCGCCGATTTCCACGGGCTCAAGAGCACGAGCTACGGATGGGTCGAAGAGACGTGGAGCTTCGAATCCAGGCGTTGTCTTGCTTTTTGCAATCCGAGATCAGCGGGGGACCTGTGTAGACCGATGTGCCCAAATACTCCGGGCAGCTTGGCATCTACGTAAGTCGATTCGGGGCTGAGGCCGAGCAGCGTCGTCGGCAGCAGTGGTGGGGTACCCACTGCCCACGCCTGCGGACGCGAGGCGTGCTCCCGACCCGCGTCTGCTCGCATGTTGCCGAGTCGGTCTCCGAGGACGAAGTTGCTGCCGTCGAGGACGCTCAGGGAGCGCTCAGACATAGTTGGGGACCCGCACTGAGGGCTGGCGGGAAACCGAGCGATAGGTTCGCTCGTAGGCAGCGGCGACGGCGTCGACGTCGCAGTGCTCGGCGACCCATTCCCGACAGCCCCGCGGGTCAATGCCGGGAAGGTGGGCAACGGCCGCGGCCATC
>DATAIY010000018.1:0-12267 GCA_036262475.1 Solirubrobacterales bacterium | reverse complement strand
ATGTAGAGGCTGCACGCGAAGAGGATCGGGCCAAGCCCGAAGGGACCGCGCATCTCGGGATCGCGCTCCTCCAGCTGGACGCGCTTGCCGCCGTCGGAAAGGTCGACGGTGACGAAGTCCAAGCCCATCAGGCTCGGGTGGGCGATGGCGCTCGAGCTTCTCCAACTACCGGCGGGGAGCCGACGTGCGTCACTCAACGACATGAGCTGCGTCACGCTGGCGTCACGGATGACCGCGAACATCCCCGCACCGCCGCCCGGATGAGCGGCATGGGGCGGTGCGACGGGGCTGTGCTTGGCTAGCCGCGCGACTCGTGAGATGGGGGAGGCAGGATTCGAACCTGCGTAGGCAGAGCCAACGGGTTTACAGCCCGTCTCCTTTAACCACTCGGACACTCCCCCGGGGTGACGGAGAGGCGATTCTAGAGAGGTGGGGCGGGAGCCGCCGGTGCCGCGGCGAGGCGGTCGGCCATCTGCTCGTTGAAGCGGGTCAGCGCCGAGAGAGGGCGCATGAAGACGGTCAGCTCGGCGACCCTGCCGTCCTCGTCGAGCTCGAGGAAATCGATGCCCTCGAGCTCGCGGTCCCCGACCGTTGCCTTGAAGCGCAGGGCAACCGTGTTTCCCTCCACCAACTCGTCGGTGTAGGTGAGGCCCTCGAGCGTCGCGGCTACGTGGGTGAGGACCATGCTGACGACCTCACGGCCCTCGAAGCCGCGGAAGAGGATCGGGCTGTGGAGGACAACGTCCTCGCGCAGCGTCTCGATCAGGAGCTCGAGGTCCTTCGCTTCAGCGGCGCGGCGGAACGGGTGTGGCGCGGGCATTGCCTCCACTGTATGCGATGAGATACTCGCGGCGATGCCGAGCGACCATTTCTATTCTCGATTCAGCTCGTCCCTGGGAGCGACCGGACTGCGCTGGGCCGGCAAGCTCAATGTCCCGATCTACCGGGCGACGGCCGGGCGGCTGATGGGCAAGGTCGGGAAGGCGCCGGTGCTGCTGCTGACCACCACCGGGCGCAAGTCAGGTCAGCTGCGCACCGCCCCCGTCCTCTACCTCGCCGATGGGGAGCGGATGATCGTGATCGGCTCCAACGCGGGCAACGCCCGCGTCCCCGCCTGGTCGCTCAACCTCAAATCCAACCCCGACGCCGAGGTCGAGGTCGGCCGCAAGCGGCTGCGGGTGAAGGCCCGGGTCGCCGTGGGTGAGGAGCGAGCCGAGCTGTGGCGCAAGTCGAACGAGCAGTACGCCGGGTTCGACGACTACGAGGCCAAGACGAGCCGGGATATCGCGCTGTTCGTGCTGGAGCCCGTCGCGGGCTAGCCATCAGCTGGCTTCGCGCAGCATCTGCGCCTCGGGGAGGCGCTTCAGCTTCTTCAGCGTGTTGTTCTCGATCTGGCGGATCCGCTCGCGGGTGACGCCGAAGGTGCGCCCGACTTCCTCGAGGGTCAGCGGCTCCGCGCCGGAGAGGCCGTAGCGAAGTTCGATCACCTGGCGCTCGCGCTCGGGCAGGGCATCGAGCGCCTTGCGCACGCCCTCCTTCTGCATGTGCTCGCTGGCTTCCTCGAATGGCTCGAGGACGGCGTCATCGGCGACGAAGTCGCCGAGCTCGGATTCGTCCTCGTCGCCGACCGGTTTCTCCAGCGAGACCGGCAGCTGGGCGACGCGAAGGATGTCGCGAACGTCGGAGACCGGCCAGCGCAGCTCCTCGGCGATCTCCGCCGGCTCGGGCTCGCGACCCAGCTTCTGCACCAGCTGGCGTTCGACGTGGGCGACTCGGTTCAGTTTCTCCACCATGTGGACGGGGATCCGGATCGTCCGCGCCTTGTCGGCGATCGCCCGCGTAACCGCCTGGCGGATCCACCAGGTTGCGTAGGTGGAGAACTTGTAGCCGCGGCGGTAGTCGAACTTCTCGACCGCCCGGATCAACCCCAGCGAGCCCTCCTGGATCAGATCGAGGAAACTCAGCCCGCGGCCCAGATAGCCTTTCGCGATCGAGACGACGAGGCGCAGGTTGGCCTCGACCATCTGCCGCTTCGCCAGCATGTCGCCGCGCTCGATCCGTTTCGCCAGTTCGACCTCCTGCGCCGCAGTCAGCAGGTCCACCTGGCCGATCGAGCGCAGGTAGAGGCGCAGCGAGTCGAGGCTCGGCTCGACCGTGAGGTCGAGCTCTTCCTTTTTCGCCTGGCCGCCCGACTCGGTCCCGCGCTGCTCCTTGTAGGCGCTGACCCCGTCCTCGGCGATCACGTCGACACCGTGCTCGACCAAGTGGGCATGGAGCTGGGAGACCTGCTCCTTGGTGATCTCCACCTCCTCCAGCGTCGAGGCGATCTGCTCGAAGGTGAGATAGCCGCGCTCACGACCCAGCGTGACCAGGCCGCGCAACTCCTCGATCTCGGCGATCGGGCCCTCGCCCGCGTCGCGCTCCATCACGTCCGTCACCGTCTCCAACGGTTCGATAGTCACTGCCTCCGCTGCAACCCTCTCCCCCATTCCCGGGGGGCCGGCCCCGATGCTCCGGCCGCGGCGAAGTATAGGCGGATGCCCGTGTCGAATGCCGTCGCCGACCTGCCGGCAACGCCGGTCGCTTACGCTTCGATAGCCGATGGCCAGCCAGCCGACCGCAACTCGAGCCGCTCCCGACGTCCAAGCTTCCGTCCCAGCGACCCAGGTCAGTCTGTCGCGGGTCGGGGTGACCGGGGTCGAGAAGGTGATCCGGGTCAAGGCCGATGGCGCCGAGAACCTCTTCTACGCCGGCTTCGAGTGCTTCGTCGATCTCAACCCGCGGCAGGCCGGCGTGCACATGTCCCGCTTCGAGGAGATCGTCGGCGAGGCGATCGACGAGGTCGTGCTCGACGAGGCATTCAAGGCCGAGGTGCTCGCCGCCCACATCGCCCAGCGGGTGCGTGAACGCCAGGTGGGGCTGCGGGCCGAAGTCTCGGTCACCGCGCGCTACCCGGAGACGGTGTCGACGCCAGAGAGCGGCAGGGACACCCAGGAGATCTACGTCCTCTTCGGGACGGCCGTCGCCTCCGAGCGCGGCACGCGGACGCTGACCGGCGTCCAGGCGCAGGGGATGACCGCCTGTCCCTGCGCCCAGGAGATGATCGCCGGGCTCTGCCGCGAACGGCTGGCCGAGCAGGGCTTCGGGCCGGAGGAGATCGAGCGGGTGATCGAGGTGGTGCCGATCGCGACTCACAACCAGCGCGGCATCGGCACTCTCCACGTCGGCTGCCCGGAGGGCGGACCGGCCTGGATCGACGCGCCGCAGCTGCTGCGGATCGTCGAGAGCTCGATGAGCTCGGAGATCTACGAGTTGATGAAGCGGCCCGACGAGATGGCGGTGGTCGTCAAGGCGCACGAACAGCCGCGCTTCGTCGAGGATTGTGTGCGGGAGATGGTGCGCCAGGTGGTCGAGGGCTATCCCGATCTACCCGACGAGGCGTTCGTGATGGCGCACCAGGAGAACCTGGAGACGATCCACCGCCACAACGTCGTCGCGGAGCGCTACGGCACCCTCGGCGAGCTACGAGCCGAGCTCACCAGCGGCGAGCACCAGGCCCGCCACCAGACGATGCGCGACTGGCTCGAGGCGCCCGCCGCCTAGCCGGCCGGCTTGGTCTTCGCGCCGGTGCGCTCTTTCTGCTGCTCTTCGATCCGGCGGCGGAGGCCGAAGAAGTAGTCGGCACCGCTGATCACGGTCGCGGCAAGCGACAGGTAGACGAGGACATCGACCCAGGCCGGAGCGGGGTTGGCCGCGATCAGGGCGATCACGGCGGCGATCTGGAGCACCGTCTTGACCTTGCCGAGCCAGCTGGCGGCGATCACAATGCCGCGCTCGGCGGCGACCGAGCGCAACCCGGTGACGGCGATCTCGCGGGCGATGATCACCATCGCCACCCAGGCTTCGAGCCGGTGCAGCGAGACCAGCGAGACCAGTGCGGCAGTGACGAGCAGCTTGTCGGCGAGCGGGTCCATCAGCTTGCCGAAAGTGGTGACGGCGTCGCGGGAGCGGGCGAAGTAGCCGTCGAGCCCGTCGGTCAGCGCCGCCAGGGCGAAGACCGCGGCGGCCAGCGCATCGCCGTTGGGGGTCTCTCCCAGCAACGCGACCACCACCACCGGGACCGCCAGGATGCGCAGCAGCGTCAGCGCATTCGGCAGGTTGAGCGGGAACATCGTTCGCTCAGTTTGACCGTTGGGCGTCGCGGCGGGCGAAGTACTCCTCGCCCTCGATGCTGATGTGGGGGACGATCCGGTCCAGCCAGCCCGGCAGCCACCAGGCGCGCTTGCCGAGCAGGACCATCACCGCCGGGACCAGCAGGCAGCGGACCAGGGTCGAGTCGATCGCGATCGCCACCGCCAGGCCAACGCCGAACTCCTTCACCACCGGGTCGCCGTTGAGGACGAAGCTGGTGAAGACGCAGACCATGATCGCCGCCGCCGAGGTGATCACACGGCCGGTGTTGGCAAGGCCTTCGACCACCGCCCGCCGCTCGTCGCCGTACTGCTTGTAGTGCTCCCGCATCTGGGTCAGGAGGAAGACCTCGTAGTCCATCGAGAGCCCGAAGAGGATTGCGAACATCAGCAGCGGCACGAAGCTGACGATCGGGATCGAGTGGTCGAGCCCGATCAGCGACGACCCCCAGCCGAGCTGGAACACCGCAGTCACCACGCCGTAGGCCGCGGCGACCGAGATCAGGTTCATCGCCGCCGCCTTGATCGGCACCAACAGCGAGCGGAAGGCGATCAGCAGGATGAGGAAGCTGAGCGCGACGACGATCGCGATCATCAGCGGCAGCTTGTCGGCGATCTGGCTGGCGAGGTCGATGTAGCCGGCGGTCTGGCCACCGACGTAGGAGCTCACCCTGGTGCCGGCCAGCGCCTTCGGGATCACCGTGCCGCGGAGATCTTCCACCAGTTCGACCGTTTCGTCGGCCCACGGCTCCGACTTCGAGATCACGGTGAAGACCCCCACCGTGCCCTTTTCGTCGAAGCTTGGTTCGGTCACCGCGGCGACGTCGGCGGTGGCGCCGATCTGCTTCTGCAGGCCCGGCAGGACCTGTTTCGCTTCCGCCGCCGAGCCGAATTCCGAGGCGACCAGCAGCGGCCCGTTGATGCCGGGGCCGAACCCCTTGGTCAGGCTTTCGTAGGCCTGCCGCGAGGTGGTGTCCTTGGGCAGGGCGCTGATGTCGTTCTGTCCGAGCTCGAGCTGGAAGATCGGCAGCGCCAGCACCACCAGCACGACTGTCGCGGCGATCGCCGAGCGCCAGGGCCGCGAAGCGACGCCGTCCGCCCAGCGGCGCCAGCCGTGCGGCTCGGAGTGGTCGGGATGGGTCTTGCCGAGCTTGAGGCGCAGCGAGTTGATGTGCGGGCCGAGCGCCCCCAGCATCGCCGGCAGCAGCGTCGCCGCGGCGCAGACGGCGACGACGACCGCGATCGCCGCGGTGAAGCCGAGCGTCGTCACCAGCGGGATCCCGGCGAAGGCGAGCGAGCAGAGGGCGATGACGACGGTGAAGCCGGCGAAGACGACGGCGCCGCCGGCGGTTGCGGTGGCGCGAGCGATCGACTCGCGCAGCTCCATCCCTTCGGCGAGTTGGAGTTTGTGGCGGGTGACGATGAACAGCGCGTAGTCGATCCCGACCCCGAGCCCGATCATCGTCGCCAGGGTCGAGGCTACGCCCGGCACCTGGATCACGTGCTCGAGCAGGCGGATGATCGAGAGCGCGCAGGCGAGACCGATCACGGCGGAGACGATCGGCAGCATCATCGCCGTCGCGGTGCCGAAGGCGAAGAGCAGGATGATCACCGCGGCGGCGAGGCCGATCGCCTCGCTGGTCTCGGTCGAAGGCTTGGAGAGCTGCTGGCCGACGTAGCTGCCGACGGCGGCCTGAAGACCCGCCGCGCGCGCCGGCTGGGCGGCGTCGAGGACCCGCTGCGCCTTCGGTTCGTCGAGTTCCCCCGGGCCTTCGCTGAGGACCACCGGGAAGTAGCCGATCGTCTTGTCTTGGCTGAGGAAGTTGGCCCCGGCGGGAGTCAGCGGGCTGACCGCAGCGTTGACGTACGGAATCGCTTCGAGGCGCTTCGCGGTTTCGGCCACGGCGGCGGCGTACTTGGATTCGGTCAGCTTGCCCTTGGTCGCTTCCAGCACCAGCGGGTTGCTGCCGTATGCCTGTTCGGGCAGGTTTTCTTCCAGCAGTTCAGTCGCGATCGTCGAGCCCGAGCCCGGCAACGTCAGGTTTTCGCTGGTCTTGCTTCCGGAGGCGTTGCCGATCGCGACCAGGGCGATCGCGAGCACCAGCCAGACCGCGATTACGGGGTAGTGATGGCGGGAGCAGAAGCGGCCGATCGCGTAAAGGGGGCCCGTCATTGCGCAATCATCCCTTGCGGAGCGAGCGCCGTGCCGTTCTCGAAAGGCTCGGGCACGGTTTCCAGGGGTTTTGCGCCGAGAGCGCGCCGCAGCAGAACCAGGTGCTGGGCCTGGTTGGCGACGGTGGAGGCGAGCAGCGAGCGCGGCCAGGCGTCGGAGAGGTTGGAGATGGCACTGAGCTCGGTATCGATCGTGGCGCTTTCGACTTCGTAGAGGAAGACGAGGTATTCCTCTTCGGTTTTGAGACCGCCGGAATCGATCGTTTCCGGAGTCGGTTCTGCCTTGGCGCCGAGGCCGCGCAGGGCCTTGAGGATCGCATCCACGTGTTCTTGTTCCTGGGCACGAAAGAGGCGGGCGGCAGCGAGCGCCTGGCCGCCCAACGCCCGCAGGCTGTGGTCGTAGGCTTTGATCGCCGCCATCTGACGGGCAAGGACCCCGTCGAGGACTTCGGCGTCGGCGGCCTTATCGGGAACGGCCGTCGTCGTACCTCCGCCGCCGCTGCCGCAGGCGACGAGGGCGGCGGCCGTGGCGACGGCGGCCATGGCCAGCAGCAGGGCGCGGCGCATTGTGCCGCCTCGCATGATTCGGTTCGGGGCCATGGAGTGGCGGCGAAGCCTATGAGCTCGGGCCGCGGCAAAGCGCTCGCGGCGCTGGCCTCGGAGGTTCACGCCTGCCGGCGCTGCCCCCGCCTGGTCGAGTGGCGCGAGGCCTGCGCCGCCGACCCGCCGCGCCGCTACCGGGGCGAGGACTACTGGGCCCGGCCGTTGGACGGCTTCGGCGACCCCGCCGCGCGGGTGGCGATCGTCGGCCTGGCGCCGGCGGCCCACGGCGCCAACCGGACCGGTCGGATGTTCACCGGCGACCGCTCGGGAGAGTGGCTCTACGCTGCCCTGCACCGCGCCGGCTACGCCAACCGAGCCGAGTCGGAGCGACGCGGGGACGGCCTGCGCCTGAACGACGCGTACGTGACCGCCGTCGTGCGCTGCGCACCGCCGGCGAACAAGCCCGCCACCGAGGAGCGCGACAACTGCATCCCGTACCTGGAGCGTGAGCTCGAGTTGCTGGATCGGTGCCGGGTCATCGTCGCCCTCGGCGCCTTCGCCTGGGACGGGGCGCTGCGAGTGGCCCGCACCCTTGGAGCCGATGTTCCCCGGCCCAAGCCCCGCTTCGGGCACGACGCCGAGGCGGACCTGGGGCGCTGGCACCTGCTCGGGTGCTACCACCCGAGCCAGCAGAACACCTTCACCGGCAAGCTGACGGTGCCGATGATCGACGCCGCCCTCGCGCGGGCGCGGGAATTGGCGGAGGCCCTCCCGCAATAGGCGCAAATAACAGGGTTTTCAGCTAGAAAACTTCGGTATCGGAACTTTCCCGATGGACATTGTTGATCTCAAGCAATGGGTCTGGAGGCAGGACTCCGAGCAGCGAACCAAGGTCAGGGAACGGGAGGAGCTGGATGAGTATGCGGCGTCCACGAATCAAGCGGACGAAGGAGCCGATCGGTTCGCCCGACGGCGACGTCTACGTGCTGCGGCCGAGTGCCGACGGCGACATCCGGATCGAGAATCCGAACGAGGAGGACCGGCGGCCGCTGGCGGCACTCGACGGAGAGCACACGCTCGAGCAGCGGCACGAGGAGTTCGGCGAGGAGGCGGTCGGAGACTTGATCTCCCAGCTGCAGGAGCTGGTGATCGTCGAGGACGCCGCCGCCGACGACCTCCTCGCCCCCGGCGAGTTGGCCAGCTTCGATCGCCAGCTCTGCTATTTCAGCCAGATCGGTGGGGCGCGGGCGCCTTCGGAGTGCCAGCGGCGGCTGCGCGAGGCGGGGATCGCAGTGCTCGGGTCGGGGGGCTCGGCGGCTGGGCGGCGTGGGCTCTGGCCTGCTGTGGTGTCGGCGAGATGTGGCTGATCGATGGCGACCGGGTCGAGATCAGCAACCTCAACCGCCAGACCGCCTACACCGAGGCCGACATCGACCTGCTGAAAGCGGAGGTCGCGGCTGCGGGCGTTCAATCCGCCGATGCGGGTCACCGCGACCGCGCGGCGGCTCGAGAGCCAGGTCGAGATCGCCGACTTCATCGCCGGCGCCGACGTGGTGATCGACGCCGCGTACTGGCCGGCGCACGACATCGAGCGCTGGTGCAACTCCGCCTGCTGCGAGGCGAACATCCCCTACATCACGATGAGCCACTCCCGCCGATCGCGCGGGTCGGGCCGCTGTACGTCCCGGCAAGACCGGCTGCTTCGCCTGCCAGGAGACCGCCTACCGGCGGGGATACCCACTCTTCGACGTCGCCGTGGAGTCGGGATGGAGGTGATGCATCTGCTGACGGGGCTGAGCGAGCCCTCGACCCTCGGCGTCGCCCACCTCTACGACCTGCGGACGATGGACGTCAAGCGCGAGCACGTCGTGCCGCAGCCCGACTGCCCCGCGTGCGGCCATTTGCAGCCGGCCGAGCATCGGAGAGAGGCGGGCGAGAGCGGATAGGTTTGGTGGCGAACCGATGAGGCCCACCACCCCCCTCGCGATCGCCGTCCTCGCCGCCGCGCTGCTCGCCGGCTGCGGCGGCTCATCTTCGTCGGATTCCGGCTCGACCTCGACCGGCTCGGGCACGGCGCCGAAATCGGGCGACTCGACCGCGCCGATCGGCGCCTCGGCGCAAAGCTGCGATACCCACGCGGTCGCCGTCAAGTCGCTGCGCGCCACCGGAGTCTCCTGCAGCCAGGCGCGGCAACTGATGTTCGGCTGGCAGCGCAACCCGGCTTGCGCCAGCCCACAGGGGGCCTCCCGCTCCTCATGCACGACCCGCTCCTACCGCTGCCTCGGTACGACGACGTCGCGCGGCCTCGCCGTCAGCTGCTCCCGGCCCGGACACTCGGTCGCCTTCATCGCCAAGCGCGGTTAGCTCAGGTCGAGGTGCGGGCGACGATGCGGGAGGTCGGATCGAAGAAGAGGATCGCCCACATGTATGGGGCGATCTGAGGGTCGACGAAGGCGACCGGGATCGAGAGCAGGAAGACGACGGCGATGTAGCTGGAGCGGACCCACGATTCGCGCTGGGCGACCGGGTCCGTCAGGGTGAGGCCGGCGCGGCGGGCGTCGGCGGTCATCAGCATCCCGATCAGCACCACGCCGGAGAGGTTCGCGGCGTACAGCACGACCGAAGCGGTGTGCCCGCCGTACTCGCCCAGCACCTCGCTGCTGAACGGGATCAACACGATCCAGCCGAGGTAGAGCAGGTTGAGCGCGATCAGCCTGCCGTCGAAGGCCGTGACTTCCCCGAAGAAGCGATGGTGGACGAGCCAGAATCGGCCGATCACGGCGAAGCTGATCGCGTAGGCGGCGAAGTTTTCCCGCTGGTCCCAAATCGCATTGGCGATGTCGCCGTCCGCAAGGCCCTTCGCGATCCCGAGGTTAAGCACCAGCAACGTGATCGCAATCGAGAAGACGCCGTCGCTGAAGGCGACGATCCGCGAGAACTCGATCTCGTTCCCCTGCCGTTGTTTCGCCATGCGTTCTCTGGCCATCGGGAGGATCATCGAGCCCAGGCGCGACGGAACCGCGGACCGATCCCTCCTAGAATGGCCTCCGTCCGCCGGCGTAGCTCAGTTGGTAGAGCACTTCATTCGTAATGAAGGGGTCCTCGGTTCAAGTCCGAGCGTCGGCTCTGGGACCAGGTATGTGCTCAACCTCTGGAGTCGCGGCTGTCAGGCAAGTCGCCGTGCGCCGCTTCGAGATCGGCCAAATCGATGAGATCGCGGTCAGGCCCGGCCGACCGCTTGAGCGCGACCAGGTCGGCGAGGGAGCAGATTGGAGCCTCGATTCCGTCGATGCAGCGGGTCTCAGCCCGCGCCATAAGTTCACCGAACTCCACCGGTGCCGAGCTTTCGAAGAGAAGGTCGAGACCGCGGTACGGGGCTGCAAAGTGAATCGTCCGATCTCCCGCGATCCCATCCTCTGGACCGGTGAGCCGTCAGGCCGAGTTGCGCCCCATTGGCCGATCAGAGCACAGATTCGCTGGACGTTTTCCCCCGGTTGCCTACAGGACTTGCGATGAAGATTGGTGGCGCCTCACGTAGATTCGCGCGCCAAAGGCCGAGAGGGCGATAAGTAGCGCGGAAACCGCACCCCCGGCGGCAGCAAACAGCGGGACCCAAGGGGCATCACTGCCAAGGTAGTTGTTGACGTAGCCGAAGGGAATTGCCATGGGGATCGCCAAGAAGGCAAGCAACGCCAGGGCGGGCGCCCTCGACCCCCACCCCAGCACCACGGACGCAACCCACCAGATAGCGATCGCGACCCCGCTGTTTTCGGTATTGGCGTTAGCCAGGACGACTGCGGCGACGGTCGCCGCCATGTAAATCAATAGGAGAGCGATCCGCTCGATGGTCACGTTGTCTTCACTCTCTGCTCAGGAGGTCGAGTCGCTTGAAGCTTCACGTTTCACGGCTGAGCCTGGACGGCAACCGGAGCATTAAAGGGTACCCGTCATCGCAAGGTTCGAATTCAACGAGCTCCACATCCAGAACACTATCGGCCGGGTAGGGCTAGCCGGTCGCATGGTTGAGGGATATCCTGATCCCCCAGCCGTCGCTTCCCGCATAGTCTCCGTCACGCTGTTTGAAGTTCGCCGTGTTGCCCCATTCTTCCGACGTCACGGCGTGGCCGGCGGCAAGAAAGGCTTTCTTCAGCTCGTGACGACCTGATCGAATCCGCTTTCGCCATCGACCGTTTTGTCGACCGCGTGGTTCCCGGGAAAAGGACACCCAGGGAAATGCACCCAGTCCTCGTGATGAGGCGTGAGGGGTCTTGCTGTTGGGCTGTGGGGCTTCGTGCTGGATCGTTGGCGACGGTTGGTTGCTCGGTCTATTCGGATATGCGCCTGGGCCTGATGGCGTCTATCTCTGGCTCGATTGGCCTCGGCCTCTTGCCTGCTGACTTCTAAGTGCCTTCTAAGTTTCGATGAAGGTGCCTGGCTCGATCTTGGTTGGCACCCAGACAGACAGATCAGAGCATATCGTGCGATTTAACACAATAAACACCAGAGGACTCGATTATCGTCACCCTTCGATTTCGTGTGCCTTCAAGGCCTTCACCACTGCACCGATGCGGGTGTTGCTGTGCAGCTTTTCCATTCCATTTCGGACGTGGGTCCGCACGGTGTTCGGGGAGAGCATCAGGCGTACGGCAATCTCCTCACCGGTAAGCCCCTGGGCGAGGAGAGCGAAGATCTCGCGCTCGCGCTTGGTCAGCAGCAACGGCATGCCGTCTACCTCGGCATCGAGCAGCTTTCTGATCCTTGGATCGACGTAACGTTCCCCGCGGGCGACCAGGCGGAGCCCCTGGATCAACTGGGTGACGCTCCCCAGCTTGAGAGCGAATCCTCGGGCACCGCACTCCAGAGCCTCGGCCAGGACGACGACATTTTCGACGCCCGTATAGATCATGATCGCGAGGTCAGGGTGGTCGAGCAACAGTCGCCGCGTCAGGCGCAAACCGCTCTCGTCGGGGAGCTTGACGCCGATCACCGCGACATCGGGGCGCACTTCGCTCAGTAGTTCGCCGGCGGCCGCAGCGGTTCCCGCAGTGCCAATCGTTCTGATGCCGCGGCTCTCCAGCAGGTTCCTTAGGCCCTCGCGAAGGGCCTCGTGCTCATCGATGAGGACAACGTCCATCATCGCCACGCCCATCCGGTCGCTTCTTGCTGCCAGATGTCGCGCCACGGCCAGTCCCACATGGCCAAATGCTCCAGGGTCGGTTTAGCAGATGGGCGCGTACCAAGTGGGGCGGAGATCTCGCCGTCTCGCCGATCGGTGGTATGCGCCTCGCCCTTCCCCCGGTCGATGACAGAGCAATCGCTCACGCTGCTGAGTGCCGCTCCAGCCAAGCGGTTGACCAAAGGA
>DATAIY010000017.1:0-2580 GCA_036262475.1 Solirubrobacterales bacterium | reverse complement strand
CGACAGGACCCGCGGGCCGGCTCCCCGCCGAGAGCTGTTCCTCCAACCGCTCGATACGTCGCAGCAGTCCCTCGGTCGAGGGGTCCAAATCCGGCCGCGCTGCTTTGAGTAAGGCGATCTCCACCGCCATGCGAGCGTCGTCGCCCTCACGCACCGCCGTCAGGGCCGCAGCCAGGTCGTCGATCGTGCGGATCAGGGTGGCCGGGCCGACCGTGGCGGCCTGGGACTGGAGGCGGGCCGCGTCGGTGGCGGTGACGACGAAGGAGCCGGGCACCTCGCCGGTCGTCTGCGTAACCAGCAGGTGGCGCAGGTGGGCGAGCAGGTCGCGGGCGAACTGCGAGGGGTCGCGGCCCGACTGGGCCATCTTCTCGACCCCGAGCAGGACCGCCTTCGGATCTTCGGCGGCGACCGCGTCGATCGCGTCGAAGAGCAGCTCCGCGTCGGTGGCGCCGAGCATCTCCAGGACCTCGTCGAGGCCGACGTGGCTGCCGCCGAAGGCGACAAGCTGGTCGAGGGTGCCAAGCGCGTCGCGGAAGCTGCCGGAGGCCGAGCGGGCGATCATTGTCGCCGCCCCTTCGTCAAGCTCGATCGACTCGGCGGCGGCGACCCGGTTCAGCACCTCCGAGATCTGCTCCAGCGAGGGCCGCTGGAAATCGAAGCGCTGGCAGCGGTCGGCGATCGTCGCCATCACCTTGTGCGCCTCGGTGGTGGCGAGGACGAAGACGGTGTTCGGCGGCGGCTCCTCCAGCGTCTTCAGGAAGGCGTTCCAGGCCTCTTTGGTCAGCATGTGGGCCTCGTCGAGGATGTAGACCTTCCAGCGGCCGCCGGCCGGGGCGTAGGCGACCCGCTCGCGCAGGTCGCGGACGTCGTCGACTGAGCGGTTGGAGGCGGCGTCCATCTCGATCACATCGATCGAGGTGCCGGCGGCGATCGTCACGCAGGACTCGCATTCGCCGCAGGGGGTGACGGTCGGCCCACCGCGCTCGCAATTGAGCGAGCGGGCGAGGATCTTCGCCATCGAGGTCTTGCCGGTGCCGCGCGAGCCGACAAAGAGGTATGCGTGGTGGACCTTGCCCTGCTCGACCGCGTTGCGCAGGGTGCGGACCACGTGCTGCTGGCCGACGACCTCCTCGAAGGAGCCTGGGCGGTGGCGGCGGTAGAGGGAGGTGGACTGGGTCATCAAGGACTGAGGCCAGTGTATCCACGGGCCGGGCGCGCCCCGGGCGGTGTCTGAGCTGGCGGGCGTCCATATGACCCCCGCAAGTCAGACACCCCCTAAGCGGGCTCGCCCCGGTACCGTGCGCCGGTGCCATCGAGGCTCTCCAGCTGGCTGACGCCAGCCGCCTGGGTCGCCGCGGTGAGCGCGGCGCTGCTGCTCGTCTTCCCGGTCGGCTTCCCCAACTACGACACCATCTACGCCCTCGTCTGGGGCCGCGAACTGGCGCACGGCGTCAGCCCCGACTACGGCGCCGCGCTGCCGCCGACCCCGCACCCGCTGGCTGACCTCCTCGGCCTGGTGACGACGCCGATCGGCGACGGGGCGATCACGGTGACGATGATCGTCGCCTACGCCTCGCTTGGGCTGATCGGCTACCTGGTCTACCGCCTCGGCTCGCTCTGGTTCGACCGCTGGATCGGCGCCGTCGCGGCGGCGATCGTGCTGACCCGGGCGCCGTTCCTCTCCAACGGGCTGCGCGCCTACGTCGACCTCCCCTACATCGCCCTCTGCCTCGGCGCCCTAACGATCGAGGCGCGGCGACCCCGCGCCGGCTGGGCCGTCCTCGCCCTTCTCGTGCCCGCGGGCCTGCTCCGCCCCGAGGCCTGGGGCTTCGCCATCGTCTACTGGGCCTGGCTGGCCTTCAGCGCCGAGCGCGCGCCCGAATCTGGGCCGACGGGCCGAAAACCGGTCGATATCAGCGGAAATCGGCCCATCGGCCGACTGTTCGGGTGGGAGCTGGGATGGCGGGGGGAGCGTGGGACGCGGGAGCTCGCTTGGCTCGCGGCGCTGGCGTTGGCGGGACCGGTGCTTTGGTTGTTGTTCGACGGGATCACCACCGGCAACTTTCTCTACTCCCTCACCGGGACCCAGGAAACCGTCGAAACGCTGAAGCGCCAGACCGGGCCGATCGACCTCGTTCTCTACGGGCCGCGGCGCCTCGGCGAAGTCCTGCAGTGGCCGGGGATGGTCGGCGCCCTCGGGGGGGTCGTGCTCGGCTTCGCCTTCCTGCGCCGGCGCTCGGCCCTGGGCATCGTCGCCGTGGTCCTCTCGCTCGGCGCCTTCGCGCTTCTGGCCTGCGCCGGGCTGGCGATCATCGCCCGCTACACGATGCTCGCCGGGGCGGTCCTCTCGATCTTCGTCGCCGTGGCGCTGCTCGGCTGGCGGCTGCTGGAGCCCGGTCATCCATGGCGCCGGCCCTGGCAGGTCTTCTCCGGGGTCGTCCTGCTGATGTTCCTGGTCTGGCTGCCGAACCAGTGGGACCTCGACTCCACCGTCCATCGCGACCTGACTAACCAGGGGACGATCGAGCGCGATCTCACCGACCTGGTCAACGCCGGCGCCATGGATGACCGGGCTCCAGC
>DATAIY010000016.1:0-3084 GCA_036262475.1 Solirubrobacterales bacterium | reverse complement strand
TCCGTAGACCGGCCGCTCGACGTCGCGGAATACCCCGATCGGGGTCGGGCCGGTGGGGCTGTCGGCGAGGCGGGCGAGGGCGGTCGCGTGGCTCGGATCCTGGACATGGGCGTCGTGGATGACGAGGGCGTCCTCGCCGACGTCGGCAACCTCGACAACTTCGAGGCCGCCTTTCGCCGAGCGGACCACGCCGCGCTGGTTGTCGGCGCCGAAGCGGATCGGCTGGCCGTGCTCGATGTGGATCTGGTTGTGGGCGCCGCCCTTGCCGCGGACGGCGTCGAAGGCGCCGTCGTTGAAGACGTTGCAGTTCTGATAGATCTCGACGAAGGCGGAGCCCTTGTGTTCGGCCGCCGCCCGCAGGACCTCCGTCAGGTGCTTCTTCTCGATGTCGATCGTGCGGGCGACGAAGGAGGCGTCCGCCCCGAGCGCCAGCGCCAGCGGGTTGAACGGGTGGTCCTCGGAGCCGAACGGGGTCGACTTGGTGATCTTTCCCGTCTCACTGGTCGGCGAGTACTGGCCCTTGGTCAGGCCGTAGATCTGGTTGTTGAAGAGCAGCAGCTTGATCGGGACGTTGCGGCGCAGCGAGTGGATCAGGTGGTTGCCGCCGATCGAGAGCGAGTCGCCGTCGCCGCTGACCACCCAGACCGAGAGGTCCTCGCGGGTGGTCGCGATCCCGGTCGCCAGCGCCGGCGCCCGTCCGTGGATGCCGTGCATCCCGTAGGTGTCCATGTAATAGACGAAGCGCCCGGCGCAACCGATGCCGGAGATGAAGACGGTTTTCTCGGGCGGGATCCCCAGTTCGGGCATCAGCGCCTGGACGCTGGCCAGAATCGCGTAGTCCCCGCAGCCCGGGCACCAGCGCGTTTCCTGCCCCGACTGGAAATCGGCCTTGGTCAGGACCGCGTTCGCGCCGTTCCCGTTGCCGCCATCGCGCCCCTTCTCGTTCACGAGATCACCTCCAAGATCGCCTGCTCCAACTCCTCCGCCAGGATCGGCAGCCCCTCCACTTTGTTGTAGCCGATCGCGTCGACCAGATACTTGTCGCGGACAAGGCTCAGCAGCTGCCCTGTGTTCAACTCCGGGACGAGCACCTTGGAGAAGGAGCGGACGACGTCGCCGGTGTTGGCGGGCATCGGTTCGAGATTGCGTAGGTGGGCGATCGCCACCGGCAGGCCGCGACCGCGGATCCGGCGGGCGGCGGCGCCGATCACTCCCGCGGTCGAGCCCCAGCCGAGAACGAGCAGCTCCGCCCCCTCGTCGGCGTTGACCTTGAGCGGCGGCAGCTCCTCGGCCAGCTTCTCGAGCTTTTCGGCCCGCAGCTTCGTCATCAGTGCGTGGTTGGCGGGGTCATAGCTGACCTTGCCGCTGCCGTGCTCCTTCTCGAGGCCGCCGAGCCGGTGCTGGAGGCCGGGGGTGCCGGGGATCGCCCAGGGACGCGCCCCTCGCTCGTTGCGCAGGTAGGGAAGGAACTCATCGCCCGCGTTCGGGCCCTCGGCGAAGTCGGGGTCGATCTCCGGCAGGTCGGCCATGTCCGGCAGGTGCCAGGGCTCGGAGGAGTTGGTGAGGAAAGTGTCTGAGAGCAGGATCACCGGCGTCCGGTAGCGGACCGCGATCCGGGCGGCTTCCACGGCCGCGTCGAAGCAGTCCGACGGGGTCGAGGGCGCGATCACCGGCAGCGGCGACTCGCCGTGGCGACCGTGGATCGCCATCAGCAGGTCGGACTGTTCGGTTTTCGTCGGCAGCCCGGTCGAGGGGCCGGCGCGCTGGACGTCGATGACCACCAGCGGCAGCTCTAGCGCGACCGCCAGTGCGATCGTCTCCGCCTTCAGGTCCATCCCCGGCCCGCTGGTCGCGGTCACCCCGAGCTTGCCGCCGAAGGAGGCGCCGAGCGCCATGTTGGCGGCGGCGATCTCGTCCTCGGCCTGGACGGTGCGGACGCCGAAGCGGTTGTGCCGGGCGAGGTGGTGGAGGAGTTCGGAGGCGGGGGTGATCGGATAGGTCGCGAAGAAGAGCTGCAGCCCGCTCTTGACGCTGGCGGCGAGCAGGCCCATCGCCGTCGCGTTGGCACCGTTGATGTTGCGGTACTCGCCGGCGTCGAGCGGCGCCGGTCCGACTTCGATCGGGGTCGCCGCGATCTCCGCCGTGTCGCCGAAGTTGTAGCCGGCCTTGAAGGCGGCGACGTTGGCCGCCATGATCGCCGGCCTTTTGGCGAATTTGGCTTCCAGCCAGGAGATCGTCGCCTTCCCCGGCCGCCCGTACATCCACGAGATCAGACCCAGGGCGAAGAGGTTCTTGGTCCGCTGCGCCTCCGCCGGTTTCAGCCCCTCGATCTCGTCGGTGGCGCGCGTGGTCAGCGTCGTCATCGGCACCTGGAAGGTCTGGTAGTCCTCGGCCGTGCCGTCCTCGAGCGGGTTGGCCTCATAGCCGGCCTTGCGCAGGTTCGCCGGGGTGAAGGCGTCCTCGTTGACGATCAGCGTGCCGCCCGCCTCGAGCGCGTCGAGGTGCGCTTTGAGCGCGGCGGGGTTCATCGCGACCAGGGTGTTCGGGTGATCGCCCGGGGTGAGGATGTCGCGCGAGGCGAAGTGGATCTGGAAGGCGGACACCCCGCCCGGCGTTCCGGCCGGGGCGCGGATCTCAGCCGGGAAGTCCGGCAGGGTCGAGAGGTCGTTGCCGAGGTGGGCAGTGGCGGCCGTGAATCGGTCACCGACCAGCTGCATGCCGTCGCCGGAGTCTCCGGCGAACCGGATAATCACAGTCTCTAGCTTCTTCGACGTTGTCGTCACGAGTCGGCGTGGCGCCTCCAAGCCCCAGCCAAACGATTGCAAATCTATTCAGCCGGCCGGCGGCCTACAAGATGGTTCGCCAGTCGCGTTGGGCGAATGGCCAAAAAAGCGCGCGGGTGGACTCGCCAGGTGAGCTGGTCGCGGACACCTCGGATGCGGATCCGCCGTAACGCGAATCGGGCGGGAAGGACTGCATGTCGCAAGTCCATCCCAACCCGAGGAGCACACTCAATGAAAGTATGACTCGTGCCGGCGCGGCGCTGGTCGCGATCGCGGCTCTATTCGCCATCACCGTCGGTTC
>DATAIY010000015.1:0-1924 GCA_036262475.1 Solirubrobacterales bacterium | reverse complement strand
CAGTGAAGGGCGTCACGCAGTCACCGCTGCAGGGCGTCAGCTTCGCCCGGACGCTCAACCACGCCGACGCGGAGAGCGACCACCACACGCAGTACTTCGAGATGCTCGGCCACCGCGCGATCTACCACGACGGCTGGCGGGCGGTCTGCCCTTGGCCCGGCCCGTCGTTCGAGGAGGCCGGCAAGCCGTTCGGCGAACCGATCTCCAGCGAGACGCTGACCGAGCTCGACGCCCACGGCTGGGAGCTCTACCACGTCGCCGAGGACTTCGCCGAGAACGACAATGTGGCGGCTGACAACCGCGAGAAGCTGATCGAGATGATCGGGCGCTGGTACGTCGAGGCGGGAAAATATGACGTCTTCCCGGTCGACGGTAGCGGCCTCGCGCGGATGGTCGGCGAGAAGCCGCTGGTCGGGTTGCCCCCCGACACCTACATCTACTATCCCGACACCCAGTCCGTCCCTTTCTTTGCCGCCCCCAGGGTGCTGAATCGCCCCCACAGCATCACTGCGGCGGTCGAGATCCCCGACGGCGGGGCAGAGGGGGTCCTGCTCTGCCAGGGCACCGCTGCCGGCGGCTTCTCCCTCTTCGTCAAAGGCGGGCACCTTCACTACGTGCACAACTGGGTTGGGAGGGAGCTTCTGCGGGTCCGGTCCGAGGAGGAACTGAGCCCGGGAGCACACCAGCTTCGCTTCGAGTTCGAGCCCCACGGCCAGCCGGACCTGACCAAGGGCCATGGGATGCCGGGACGGTTCCAGCTCTACGTCGATGAGAAGCTCGTCGGCGACGCCGACCACCCTTACACGACCCCTTTCGCCTTCAACCCCGGCCAGCTGGCCTGCGGCGCGAACCCGGGCTCGCCGGTCACCGACGACTACACGGCGCCGTTCCGATTCACGGGGACGTTGCACAGCGTCAAGGTCGACGTCAGCGGAGAGCTGATCAAAGACGACGAGGCGGAGCTGCGCCTGCACCTCGGGCGCCAGTAGACCGGGTCTGCGGTTCAGAGCGTCCGCCGACGCGGAAGCCGAGGTTGCCGGTGGACCCGTCAGGGGTGGTGGCGGAGTGGACACCGACGCGGCAGCGGTTGGAGTAGGAGGCGTGGCAGAGGTAGAAGCCGCCGCGCGTCACGCGCATTCGCGCTGCTCTTGGGACCGATGGGGTCTCGACGCGGGCTGCGGGACTGGTAGCCAGGTCAAACCAGTCCGAGGCCCACTCCCAGACGTCGCCCGGAGCGGGCTTTCAACTAACCGTGCCGCCTTGTAGCCCGCAACATCTCGGACAACACGAATGGCGCTGCAGTCAGCGCTCCTCGGCCATCTGCTCGACGCAAACGGCTGTGGCGAGAATGAGCGGGTCGTCTTGGCCGGGCGCGATCTGGATCCCGTAGGTGTCGCGAACCCGGAACCAGCGTTTCGAGACCTGCGCCACCTTGTTCCCACCGCGCTCGAACTCGTACTCGTGGTCGACGATGTTGCCCTTCACCTCGATCTCCTCGCCACCCTCGACCTCGACCGAGAAGCGGTCGCGAAGCGGGCTGACCAGGGCCTTGTGGACGGTCGCGACCGTGTCGCCGTCGCGCTCGATCTCCATCGTGTCGCGCACCCTCAGCTTCCTCTCCTGGATCTTGAAGAGCTCTTCGCCGGAGGGACTCTCGAGGACGAGGGTGTCGCGAAGGCGCACGGCCTTACCGTTGACCTTGAAGGCGCGCTCTCCGCCGTCGGTCTCGATCCAGTAGTCCTCGCCGATCGAGAACATTTTCTCCCGCATCCGGTAGGTGGTCCCGCCAACGTCGTCGCGGTTGCGCAGTAGGCCCATCAGGGCTCCCTTCGTGGTCTGTCTCCGCTCGGGTGTAACAGGACTGCATGCCTGCTGCAAGCCCTGTGGGGTGCGTAAACCCGATCGCGGCGGCAGGCCCCGTTCT
>DATAIY010000014.1:0-1613 GCA_036262475.1 Solirubrobacterales bacterium | reverse complement strand
GACCTCGGGGGCGGCGGGCTCACCCCGTCGGCAGGGGTAAGGCGTCGAGCTTTTTGCAGGCCGCCACCAGATCCGTCGCCCAGGGCCAGCTGCGGGCAAGGCGCAGGCGGGTGCGGCGACCCGAGCGCGCGAGGCGGCCGGCCTGGTGCAGCAGCCGGTAGCGCAGCGTCTGGGGCTTGGCCTTGGCGAGATCGCCCGTGAGCGTCAGCGCCTTCGTGTAGCCGACGATGTCCTGGGCGGCGAGGACGAGCTGCATCCAGGCCTCGTTCATCTGGAAGCTGCGGAAGGGAAGCTTGGCCAGCCCCAGCGCCATGGCGTCCTCGATCCGCTGCTCGACGTGGGCATGGGCGCGGTGGGCGCGGTCGAGCTCGGCGATGTCCTCCTCGGTCTGATCGGTGAGGAAGCACTGGTGGCGCCAGCCGTCGGTGTCGATCAGCGAGAGCTGGGCGCCGGGGTGGGCGCGCTCCCTTCTGCAGATCAGCCGCGAGCCCTCGGGCCAGGCGGAGAGGTCGAGGTGGTCGGTCAGCTCGGTGACGTAGGCCTCGCGGGGCCGGGTCGGGTGCTCGGCCACCGGCACCCCGCCCTGGGAGATCGCGCCTACCCAAGCGTGATCGGGGACTTCGGTGATCGCCTCGCGCACCGGGCCGCTGAGCTCGTGCCCGACCGAGAAGCGGATGTCGCCCTCGCGGCAGAAGTCCACCACCGCGTGCACGCAGGCGGCGCTGTCTCCCCGCACCAGGATCTCCCCCTGCATGGCGTCGGGCGGCAGCTGCTCGAGCCCCGCTTCGATCGCCTCCACCTGGTCGGCACCCGTGTTGGAGCCGGCGTTGCCGGGTCGCAGGACGCCGTCGAGCGCCGCGTCGGAACCCTCCAGGTAGCAGAGCATCGGGTGGAAGCCGAAGCCCCCCTTGTAGTTGCCGGCCGCGCCCTCCTTCTCGGAGTGGGCGCCGAGCAGGGCGGCGTCGACGTCGAGGATCGAGCGCTCGGGAGCGGCGCCGAGCGCAAAGGCCCGCTCTCGCGCCACCTTGCGCGCCGCTTTGATCCCCTCCAGCTCGGCTGGGCCGACCCGCTCGATCGCCCGGAAGGCGGTGGCGTCGGAGGCCACGTCGCCGAAGAGGTCGGGCTGGTCGCGAAGCGCGGCCTGGTCGGATACGTGCTCGCCGCCCTGGGCCAAGGTGACGATGAGGTTACGCAGGATCTCCCCGTCGTCGTGGGCGGATCGCCGCTGCCGGGTCGGGGCCAGCGCCTCGCTCAGCGCTTCAGTCAGGCCGAGGCGATCACAGAGGTTGCTGAGCAGAAGGGCACCGGCCTGCGAGCAGAATCCCTCGCCGTCCGCCGTCACCTCTACGGTTTCCGAACTTCCGTTTCGATTCACCTTCAAGGTGAAGCCTCCTGAGTCGGGAGTGGACTTCGACACCCACATTTTCCCGGCTCAGGAGGCGGAATCTTGCCGCTCAGGCACGCTCAAGCGCTGGCGCTTGGCGCAAGATCTGGGCTAGCAACGAGGCTGGCAGCGACGGCGGGTTTTTACAAGACGACGTGCCGGCGCCACCCACCGACCTGGCCGAGCAACTCCGCGAAGCCTTCGCGGACGAACCCGAGCAGTCGTGGGA
>DATAIY010000013.1:0-8736 GCA_036262475.1 Solirubrobacterales bacterium | reverse complement strand
GCAAGGTCGACAACGAAACGTTCCTGAAAGCGGCGGAAACCGCGAAAATCAACCTGCCGGGCCTGGTCACGCCGTTGAACTTCGCGGAAGACTGGGGCAAGACCGGTGGACCCGAAGGGTACGAACGTCTTGTCAACCGCTGTGTCGTGTTCAGCGAATTCAAAGAAGGCAAGCTCGTTCCGGCGAGTAAGGAATTCACCGATGTGTCCGAAATCGCGGGTGGTACGCAACCGCAGAATTGCGGACCTGCGTTCGGCTGATCGCAGCTAGCTGCCGGCCCCGGGCCATCTGCCCGGGGCCGCCGGCAGCTTCTCTACGGATCGAAAGAGAGCACTCGTGGAAGAAGTCATCCGATTCGCGCTTCTTGGGCTCGGCATAGGCGCGACCTACGCCCTGGCCTCCCAGGGCCTGATCATCATCTATCGCGGTTCTGGAGTCCTCAACTTCGCCCTCGGCGCGATCGGGATGGCTGGCGCCTACGCCTGGTGGGAGTTGACCACCAACCAGGGCTGGGCCTTTCTTCCCGCGCTGATCGCCGGAATCGCCTTCTCGGCGATCATCGGCGCCCTCGTCCATCTGCTGATCATGAGACCGCTGCGCCAGAGCGCACCGCTGGTCAGGGTGATCGCGACGCTCGGCGTGCTGATAACGCTGCAGGCGATCGCCGTGCTCCGCTACACGGCGACCTCCAAGTTCGTCCCCAGCAACCTGCCGACGGACATCGTCCACATCCACAGCACGATCGTGATCTCGGCCGATCGACTGATACTTCTGGGCATCGCCGCTGGGCTGACCCTGATGCTCTGGGTCTTCTACCGCTATGCGAAATTTGGGTTGGCGACCGCCGCCGTCTCTGAGAGCGAGCGATCGGCCTCGGCGCTGGGGCTGTCACCGGACATGATCGCGACCCTCAACTGGTCGCTGGGCTGCGGGCTCGCCGGGCTCGCCGCGATCCTGATCGTCCCGATCGTCACCCTGCAGCCGGCGGTTCTGACCAACCTCGTCCTCGCCGCCACCGCGGCCGCGCTGGTGGCCGGGTTCCGATCGTTCCCGATTGCGCTGATCGCCGGGCTGGTGATCGGCATCGCCCAGACCGAGGTCACCCGCTACGTCGAACAGACCGGCGTCGGCACCGCGGTCCCGTTCGTCCTGATCGTGATCTGGCTCGTCGTCCGCGGCCAGGCGCTGCCGCTGCGCGACTACCTGCTGCAGCGCCTGCCGACCCTGGGCAGCGGGCGAATAAACAAGCCCGGTCTCGCCTTCGGGCTCCTGGTCGGGATCTTCCTCCTTGCCAGCACGCCACCGATCTGGATCGACGCCCTGACGGTGACGATCTGCATCGCGGTGATCTTGTTATCGATCGTCGTCCTCACCGGCTACACGGGCCAGCTCTCCCTGGCGCAGTTCGCCTTCGCCGGGTTCGGCGCCTATGTGGCGGGCAGACTCCTAGCCACCACCGATATTCCCTTCATCCTCGGCGTCCTGATCGGGATCGTCGCGACGATCCCGTTGGGAGTCCTGTTCGGGTTACCCGCGGTGCGAACGCGAGGAATCAACCTGGCGATCGTGACGCTGGGGCTCGGCAGCGCGGTCGAGCTGGTGCTGTTCAGCAACACCGACTTCACCGGCGGCTTTGGCGGCACCCAGATCGGCGATCCGGTCCTGTTCGGCCTCAACGTCAACGCCGCGTCGCATCCGACCCGGTACGGGTTGATGGCGCTCTTCTGCTTAGTCGTGGCAACGCTCGCCGTGGGCAACATCAGACGCGGCCGCGCCGGCCGCAGGCTGATCGCGGTCCGGACCAACGAGCGCGCTGCGGCTGCACTCGGGATCAGCGTCCCGGGAGCCAAGCTCTACGCCTTTGCTGTCGCCGGGGCGATCGCCGGCCTCGGAGGCATCCTGCTCGCCCTCCGCTCCACCTCGATCAGCTTCGCCCAGTTCGACGCCTTCACCTCGATCACGATGGTCGCCTACGCGATGATCGGCGGCATCGGCTACCTGTTCGGGCCGGTGATCGGCGCCACCCTTGCCCCGGGCGCGATCAGCGAACGGATCCTCAACGAGATCAACAGCGGCATCGGCAAGTACATTCCGCTGATCGGCGGCATCTCGCTGATTGTCCTGGTGCTGGTTAACCAGAACGGCATCGTCAAGGAGCAGATCGCCCAGATCGCCTTCCTCCGCTCCAAGCTCGCCAAGTTGATCCCGTTCCTGGCCGCGAAGGAGCCCGCGCCGCGCACGCTTCCCGCCGTCAGCCAGGGCGGCAGCGTCAAGGTCGAGAGCATGGCTCTGGAGGTGAAGGATCTCACCGTCAAATACGGGGGAACGGTCGCGGTCGACAGCGTCTCGCTGATCGTCAAGCCGGGCCAGGTGCTCGGCCTGATCGGGCCCAACGGCGCCGGCAAGACGTCGCTGATCGACGCCGTCACCGGCTTCACCAGAATGTCCCCCGGCTCCTCGCTGAAGCTCGAGGGCAAGGACATCAGCGGCTGGTCGGCCGTGCGTCGTGCCCGCGCCGGCATGGGGCGCTCGTTCCAGTCGCTCGAGCTGTTCGAGGACTCGACCGTGCTCGACAACCTGAGGGCCGCCAGCGACCCGCGTGACGTCGTCTCCTATGCCCGCGACATCGTCTGGCCGAAAAACGTGCCGCTGCCCGACACGGTGCTGAGCACGATCAGGGAGTTCGACCTCGAGGAGGATCTCGATCGCCTGGTCGAGGACCTGCCCTACGGGCGCCGGCGGCTGCTGGCGCTGGCGAGGGCCGTTGCCACCCAGTCGAGCGTGCTGCTGCTGGACGAGCCGGCGGCCGGCCTCGGCGACGCCGAGACGGCGGAGCTGGCGCACCTGGTCGGCAGGCTGGCGAAAGAGTGGGGCATCGCCGTGCTCCTGGTCGAGCACGACATGAACTTCGTCATGTCCGTCTGCGACGAGCTGGTGGTGCTCGACTTCGGGCGCCAGATCGCCGCCGGCAAACCGGCCGACGTCCGCAACAACCCGGCGGTGATCGCGGCCTATCTGGGCGATGTGGAGGATGGGCCGCCGGCCGCTGCCGCCGGGGGTCCCAGTCCCGCTGGAATCTCAGGACAGGAGGGTGTCTAGATGGAACCGGTGATGTCGGTCAAGGGTATGAGCACCGGCTACGCGGGGCAGCCGGTGGTCCACGACCTCAACTTCGAGGTCAACCCCGGCGAAGTCCTCTGCCTGCTCGGCCCCAACGGCGCCGGCAAGACAACGACGATGCTGGCGCTCAGCGGCGAACTGCCGCTGATTGACGGCGAGGTCCACTTCGAGGGCGTCAAGGCGAAGGCGCCGCTGTACAAGCGGGCCCGCTCCGGGATGTCCTACGTCACCGAGGAGCGCTCCGTCTTCAAGGGGATGACCCTGCGCGACAACCTCCGGGTCGCCGGCGTCGACGCCGAAGAAGCGGTCGCGCTCTTCCCCGAGCTCGGCAGGCGGATGACTGTGCGGGGCGGCTTGCTCTCCGGAGGGGAGCAGCAGATGCTGACCCTCGCCCGCGCCCTCGGGCGCAAACCGCGGCTGCTGCTCGCCGACGAGCTCTCGCTGGGGCTGGCGCCGCTGGTCGTCGACCGCCTGCTGCAGGCGGTCCGCAAGGCCGCCGACGAGCAGAAGACGGCGGTGGTGATGGTCGAGCAGCACGCCCACAAGGCGCTCCGCTACACCGACCACGCGCTGGTCATGCGCCGCGGCCGGGTCGGACTCGACCTCACCGGCGAGCAGGCGCGACAGCGGATCGGCGACGTCGAGCAGGCCTACCTGACGAGCGCCGGCGGGTCCGTCGAGGCCGGCGAGACCAAACTCAGAGAGCAGCACCACAGCGAGAGCTGACCACCTGCCGGCGGTTGGCGGCGCCCGCGGGTCAGTCGGCGCTGAGGATGTGGACGGCCATCGCGGCGGAGTCGCCCTCGAGCCAGCCGCCGCCGTTCTGGGTCAGGGCGACCTTCGCGCCCTCGACCTGGCGCCGGCCGGCCTCGCCGCGCAGCTGCCAGGTCGCCTCGCAGATCTGGGCGATGCCGGTGGCGCCGATCGGGTGCCCCTTGCTGAGCAGGCCGCCGCTGGTGTTGACGGGCATCTCGCCGTCGAGGCGGGTGCGGCCAGAGGCGAGCAGCTCCGGCCCGCCGCCCGGGGCGGCGAACCCGACCTGCTCGTAGACCATCAGCTCGGCCGGGGCGCTGGCGTCGTGAACCTCAGCGCAGTCGATGTCCTCGGGGCTCAGCCCGGCGCGCTCGAAGGCTTCTTGCGCGGCCAGCGCGGTCGAGCCGGCGAGTGGGTCGTCGTGGTCGTGCCGGTTGCCCGAGCGCACGACCGAGGCGCGGATCCGCGGCCCCGTCACGCCCGCCCTGCGGGCGGCCGCCTCGCTGAAGAGGACCACGGCGGCGGCGCCGTCTGAGATCGGCGAGCACATCAGGAGGGTGAGTGGGTCGACGACCGTGCGGCTCGAGAGCACGTCCTCAATGCTGAGCTCGCCGCCGTACTGGGCGCGAGGGTTGAGGCCGCCGTTGTGCTGGTTCTTAACGACGACGCCGGCGAAGTCCTCCGGGGTCGCTCCCGAGGCGCGCATGTAGCGGCGGGTCATATCGGCGTAGAGGTCCATGAAGAAGGAGCGGTCCCCGCCCTCCCCGGGAGCGGTCCCGACTTCGGCGGCGAGCTCGGCCCGCCGCTCGACGTCGATCGCGGTGCCGATCGCTTTCATCCCCACCGTCTTGTCCTCGTGGGTGAGCTTCTCGGCTCCGAGGCAGAGGACGACATCGTGGGCCCCGGCGGCGACCGCCTGCCAGCCGAGGTGGAGGGCGCTCGCCGCCGAGGCGCAGGCGTTCTCGACGTTGAAGATCGGGATGCCTTCGATCCCCAGCGGCCGCAGCACGACCTGGCCGCGGATCATCTCCTGGCCGGTGACCAGGCCCGCGGCGGCGTTGCCGACGTAGGCGGCCTCGATCTCACCGACCTCGACGCTGGCGTCGGCGAGTGCTTCCCGCGTCGCCGCGCCGGCGAGCTCGCGCAGGCTCGACGGGCTCTTCTCGAAGCGGGTCATGCCCGCCCCGGCGATGAAGACCGTCGAGCCTGCGGCCACGCTCAAGCCACCGGGACGACCGCGGCCGATTCGGTGTCGAGCGCGCTCCAGTCGTCGTGACGACCGTGGTGGTAGGGCGCGAAGACGCCGGCCGGGGTGGTGGCGACCGCCTCGCAGGAGCCGATCAGGTCGCACTCGGTGTAGGACGCCCGGGTGACCGAGCGCACCGGCAACTCGTCAAGCGGGTCGTGGACGGTGCCGCGCAGGACGACGCTGCCGGCGCCCTCGAGGGCGGCGGTGGCGTGGACGTCAAAACGGGCACGGGTCAGGATCGCGTCCTCCTCCAAGCCGGAGCCGTTGGCGGCGGGCCGGGCCTTGAAGTTGAAGTTGTAGCCCTCGGCGTCGAAGGCGCCAAGGTCCTTGCTCATCTCAGCCTGGAGCTCGACGATCCTGACCCCGCCGCGCTCGATGTAGCCGCGGAAGGCGTCTCCGCGCCTGCGCAGCTCGCTCTCGGCCACCTTCTTCGGCTCGCCGAAGAGGTCACGACCGTAGATCGTCGGCACGTCGCTGTTCATGTACATCGCCAGGACGTACTCGCCCTCGATGCCTTCGTGACGGGCGGAGACGTAGATCGAGCCGCCGGAGAAATCGCCGACACAGTTCGATTCCCAGCGGCCGACCATGGCCCTGACGGCGGGCGTGTCGGTCGGTTCCAGCGGCGGCGGCAGCACTTCCGCGACGACGCTCTCGTCGGTGAGGAACTCCACCGACAACATCTGCCCTCCTACGAATCGCGGGTAGCTGAGGGCATGCTCGATACGGGCGATCTCCTCGGCGCTCTTGACGAAGCCCATGTCTCTCTCTCCTCCTCCTTGTGGGGTGAGACCACCGTATTTGGCTCTGGCTTCGTGGTGTAGGAGAGATCGAGGATCTCTTGGTGTAGATCCAAACCGCGCTTCTCCCAGGCGGTGCGCCAGTCGTTGAGGTGCCGTCTCATCACCGCCGCGGCGGTGTCCGGATCGCGCACCTCGATCTCGTTGACGATGCGGTGGTGGTAGTTCGTCGCGTGCTCGGCCATCTCGCGCGTGTCCATGAAGCGGTAGAGGGCCGGCAGCAGCAGCTGGCTGATCGGCTCGCGGGCGATGATCAGGGCCGGGTTGGCGCTGAGCTCGCCCATCGTCGCGTGGAACTCGACATCGAGGCGGCTCCACTCGGCGAGGTGATCGAGGTGGCGCTCCTGCGCCTCGAGCATTTCGTGCAGCGACTGCAGATCGCTGCGGTCGGCGCGGATCGCCGCGAAGCGGGTCAGCTCAGGGTCGATCGTCATCAGCGACTCGTGCAGGTGGTGGAAGGTGACGTTGCGGCGCCGCAGCTCGCGCCGCAGCTCGCGGAAGCTGGGGTTGTCGCTGCGGTCGGAGACGACCATGATCCGCGGGCTGGCGCGTTCGACCAGGCCGCCCTGCTCGAGAATCCGCAGCGCCTCGCGCACGGTCGAGCGGCTGACGCCCGCCTGCTTGGCGAGGGCGGTCTCCGAGGGCAGGCGGTCGCCCTCGCGAAGATCGCCGGAGGTGATCCGCTCGCGCAGCAGCCCCGCGAGCTGCTCGTAGGCTCGGGCGATCTTGATTGGTGGCACGAGGCGACCGTTACTCATGGCGTATTCCCGCAAGCCGACATATCAATCAACCCTATCCCTCAGCTTGGAGGGCCTGAGCTGTGGCTGAGATGGCTTTGGAGGTTGGTAACAAAGCCCTCTCGAGGTCGGGGCTGAACGGCATCGGAACCGACGGCGCCCCAAGTCTGCGCACCGGAGTGCGAAGTTCGTCGAACAGCTCGTCGCCGACTCGGGCGGCGATCTCGGCGCCGGGGCCGAAGTCCTGCACGGCCTCGTGGACGATCAGCAACCGGCCGCTGCGGCGCACCGACTCGATCACCGTCTCCATGTCGAGCGGGACCAGCGAGCGCAGGTCGATCACCTCCAGCGAGGCCGGGCCTTCGTCGGCGGCGGCGAGGCAGCGGCGCAGCATCTGTCCCCAGGTGACGACGGTGACGTCGTCGCCGCCCCGCGCCACCCGCGCCTTGCCGAGCGGGAGGGGGTCGGCCTCGACGTCGCCCTTGCTCGCGTAGAGGCGGCGGTTCTCGACGAAGACGACCGGGTTGGGGTCGCGGACCGACTCGAGCAGGAGGTCGCGGGCGTCGGCGACGGTCGCCGGCATCACCACTTTGAGCCCGGGGATGTGGGCGAACCAGGCCTCGAGGCTCTGCGAGTGCTGGGCGCCGGCGCTTTTCCCGGCGCCGGTCTGCATCCGGAAGACGACCGGGATCTCGAGCGCGCCGGCGGTCATGTAGCGGAGCTTCGCCGCCTGGTTGAGGATCGGGTCCATGCAGACGCCGACGAAGTCCATGAACATGATCTCGACGATCGGCCGCAGCCCGGTCATCGCAGCGCCGACCGCAGCGCCGACGAAGCCCATCTCGCTGATCGGCGTGTCGATCACCCGCTCTGGGCCGAAGCGGTCGAAGAGCCCTTTCGTGACCCCGAAGATGCCACCGCCGGCGCCGACGTCGATCCCGATCAGGACGACGCGCTCATCCTCTTCGATCGCCGTCGCCATGCCGGCGTTGAGGGCGTCGATGTAGCGGATCTCGGCCATCTGGGGCTCAGTCGCCGAAGACATCCGTGTAGGCCTCCTCGGGGTCGGGTGGGGGCAGCTCGCGCGCCCGCTCGATCGCGCTCTCGACTCGCTCGCCCGCCTCGGCGCCGATCCGCTCCAGCTCCTCGGCGCTCGCCTCTCCGTGCTCCAGCAGTCGCGCCGCGGAGACCTCGAGCGGGTCTTTCTCGCGCCAGGCCGCCGACTCGCCCTCGGGCTTGTAGGGCTGGGCATCGCCCTCGTAGTGACCGTGCCAGCGGTAGGTTTCGGCCTCGATCAGGAAGGGGCCGCGGCCGTCACGGCAGCGGGCAGCGGCGTCGATCGTGCGGCGGTGGACCGCGTTGACGTCGTTGCCGTCGACGATCGCCGCCTCGATCCCGTAGGAGGCGGCGCGCTCGACGATGCTCGGCACCCGGGTCAGCGTGCGGCTGTCGCTGAACTCGGCGTAGACATTGTTCTCGCAGACGAGGATCGTCGGCAGGTCCCAGATCGCGGCCAGGTTGGCGGCCTCGTGGAAGGCGCCCTGGTTGACCGCCCCCTCGCCGAAGAAGGCGACGGCGACGCGTCCCTGGCCGAGAAGCTTGCTCGACATCCCGGCGCCGACCGCGAGCGGCAGGCTGGCGCCGACGATCGCGTTGGCGCCTAGCACCCCCTGGGAGGGATCGGCAACGTGCATCGAGCCGCCCTTGCCGTGGCAGAGCCCCTCGCCGCGGGCGAAGAGCTCGGCCATCATCCCGTCGACGTCCATGCCCCGGGCGAGGCAGTGGCCGTGTCCGCGGTGGGTGGTGGCGATGTAGTCGTCCTCCCGCAGGGCTCCGCCGACGCCGGCCGCGACGGCCTCCTGGCCGAGCGAGGTGTGGACGAAGCCGGGGATCTCCCCGTCGCGGTAGAGCTCGGAGACCCGCGTCTCGAAGGCGCGGATCAGCGCCATCGTCGCGAACAGAGCCGGCTCGGGGGTGGGCGAGAAAGGCTGCGGGTCGGCTGTGGTCCTTGTGCTCATTGTCGCGCGACAATATCCCAGATTGTCCGATCGTCGCAACCAAGAATTTACGTTTGACG
>DATAIY010000012.1:0-4151 GCA_036262475.1 Solirubrobacterales bacterium | reverse complement strand
TCGCGGGGAGATCCTTACGGCGGTCGATCGGCTCGCCGACCGCGCCCTTCGCCCCCTGGCCGTCGCCTACCGCCCGCTGCCGGCCGGCGACGGCCTGCCACAGGACGAGGCGGTTGCCGAGCGCGAGCTCGTCTACCTGGGCGTGGTCGGCATCATCGATCCGTCGCGTCCGGAGGCGAGGACCGCAGTCTCCGAAGCCACCGCGGCCGGGGTGCGGGTGATGATGATCACCGGCGATCACCCGCGCACCGGCGCCCGCATAGCCGCCGACCTCGGCATCGTGCCGCCCGGCTCGCCGATCCTGACCGGCGCCGAGCTGGAGACCCTCGACGACGAGGGGCTGCGGGAGGCGGTCCGCGAGGTCTCGGTCTACGCCCGGGTCTCGCCCGAGCACAAGCTGCGGATAGTCGACGCCCTGCAGGCCGACGGACGCATCGTCGCGATGACCGGCGACGGGGTCAACGACGCGCCGGCGCTGAAGTCGGCCGACATCGGCGTGGCGATGGGGGTGACCGGCACCGACGTGACCAAGGAGGCGGCGGACATGATCCTCGCCGACGACAACTTCGCGACGATCGTCGCCGCGGTTCGCGAGGGGCGGGGGATCTTCGCCAACATCCGCAAGTTCCTGCGCTTCCTGCTCTCCTCGAACATCGGCGAGGTCTTCACGATGTTCTTCGGAGTGGTCCTCGCCTCCCCGCTCGGGCTCGAGGGCACCGGCGAGGCGCTCGCGGTGCCGCTGCTCGCTACCCAGATCCTCTGGATCAACCTGCTCACCGACAGCGCCCCGGCGCTGGCGATCGGCGTCGACCCGCCACCCGACGACGTAATGCGCCAGCCGCCGCGTCGTCTGAGCGACCGGGTGATCGACCGCGAGATGTGGCTCGGGATCCTCTGGGTCGGCCTGGTGATGGCTGCGGTCACCCTTGCAGCGCTCGACCTCGGCCTCTCCGGTGGCCTGCTCGGTGGCTCCGGTGAGATTGACGGGGCGCGGACGATGGCCTTCACGACCCTCGTGCTCGCCCAGCTCATCAACTGCTTCAACGCCCGCTCGGACCGGACCAGCGCCTTCCATCGCCTGTTCGCGAACCCGCTGCTGTGGGGCGCGGTCGCGCTCTCGGCGGCACTTCAGGTGGCGGTGGTGCAGCTGCCGTTCATGAACGATGCCTTCTCGACTGCTCCTCTCGGACTCGGCGAGTGGGCGGTGTGCGTCGGCCTCGCCAGCCTGGTCCTCTGGGCGGATGAGGCCAAGAAGCTCCTCCGACGATGGCTGCAGCGGTGATCAAGATCGCGGGCAACGCCAGCGACCGACCCGGGGCGCCGCTGATCCGATTCGCCTGGCTCGCGGTCGCAACGGCGCTGGCGACGATGGCGCTGAAGACGGTCGCCTGGCTTTTGACCGGCTCGGTCGGGCTGCTCTCCGATGCGCTGGAGTCGATCGTCAACCTGGCCGCCGCCCTCTTTGCCGTGTTCGTGTTGTGGTGGGCGGCCAAGCCGGCCGACGAAGAGCACGCATACGGGCACGCGAAGGCCGAATACCTCTCCGTCGGCGTCGAGGGGACGCTGATCTTCTTGGCCGCGCTGAGCATCGCCTGGGCGGCGATCGGCCGGCTCATCAACCCTTCGGGGCTCGAAGACCTCGGCGTCGGCATGAGCGTCGCTTCGGCAGCCGCGGCGCTCAACCTCGCCGTCGGGCTGGTGCTCGTGCGGAGCGGGCGCAGGTTCAAATCCTGTCTCCCCGATGTCGATCCGAGAGGTAGACCTGCAGCCGAGACCTCCGACGGGGTGTGCGGCAGTGGCGCATCAAGCGACAGGCCCTGCGTCCCGGCCACGGTTTCCAATCGACCGCGCCGCCGCGCACAAGACCGGGGCGGGGGCACCGAGCCCGATCTTGCAGAGTGCGTGACGGGGAATGCCATCCTAGAAGCAAGCGATGGAGCAGATCACCTCGATGGGGCCGGCACATTCCCTGGAGCGCGAGCCGCCGCAGGTCCGAGCCCCGATAGTCGCGGCGATCGTCTTCGTCGTCGGTGCGGCCAGCTTGGGAACTGAGATCGGCGCTGCACGGCTGCTTGCTCCGTTCTTCGGCGCTTCGACCTTCGTCTGGGCGAACACCATCGCCACCGTCCTTGTCGCCCTCGCCACCGGTTACTGGCTGGGGGGCAAGCTCGCCGACCGCCGGCCGACGCTGGGGGCGCTATGCGCGGTGATCGCGGTCGCAGCGGTGCTACTCGCGGTGGTGCCATTCATCGCCAGTCCCTTTCTGGGCGCCGCCACCGGAGCTCTGGCAACGGTCAGCGCTGGGGCCTTCGTGGGTTCGCTGATCGGCGTGCTGTGCCTGGTCTTCGTGCCGGTTGCCCTGCTCGGCGCGGTCGCTCCATTCGCTCTGCGACTCTCGGTCGAGTCAGTCGGAGAATCAGGGCGGGTCAGCGGCCGCCTCTATGCGATCTCGACGATCGGCTCGCTGTTCGGGACCTTCCTGGCAGCGCTCTTGCTGATCCCGCTGGTCGGCACCCGTCAGACCTTCCTGGTCTTCTCTCTGGCCCTCGGCCTACTGGCGCTCATCGGATTGTCGCGGCGCTTCGCCGTGGTCCCAGTAGCGATCGGGGTCCTCCTATTCATCCCAACTGGCCTGATCAAGGCGGCCGCGGGTGAGAAGGTCCTCTATGAGACCGAAACCCCCTACCAGTATGCGCGCGTTGTGCAGCGTCCCGACGGGGAGCGCTGGCTCGAATTGGATGAAGGGCACGCCATTCATTCCCTCTATCGCCCTCACTCCTATCTCAGCGGCGGCTATTGGGACGATCCGCTTATCCTGCCGTTCGCCACTCGATCGGCACCGCCGCGGCGGATCGCAATCCTCGGTGACGCAGCAGGAACGATGGCTCGTGCCTATGGGCACTTCTTTCCGAGGACCCGGATCGATGCGGTCGAGATCGACGGTGCGCTGACCGAAATCGGCCGCCGCTTCTTCGACCTGCACGCACCTCACCTCAAGACGATCACGGCCGACGCGCGCGTCTTCATCCGCCAGTCCGGACCGCGCTATGACGCGGTCATTGTCGACGCCTACCGCCAGCCATACATCCCCTTCTATCTGACCACGCGCGAATTCTTTGCCGAGGTCCGCTCCCGGCTCACATCGCACGGGGTGGTGCTGGTGAACGTCGGCCATCCCCCGGGTTCAACCGGACTCGAAAAGGTGCTGGCCGCGACGATGCGAGCCGATTTCTCATATGTCCGGGAAGATCGGGTCGATGCCCTCAACACCTGGCTCACGGGAAGTAATTCCGTGGTCCGCAACACCCAGATCTTCCGCGCGAGGACCCGACTGCCCCCGGCCCTGTTTCCGCTGGCCACGCAGGTAGCCGGTCGGATCAGGTCTGCACCCGGTGGTGGCAGCGTCTACACAGATGACCGCGCTCCCGTTGAGTGGCTCATCGACCAGTCGCTTCTGGACTATGCGGGCGGAAGGCGATGAGGCTTGGGGGCAAGGCGTTCTTGGAGTTTTCCGCCGAGGACAGGAGGGACGCGGGGGACGCGGTGGGACGCATACGCATCGATCGTCCGCCGGCTGGGGGCCGAGCGGTCGCAGGTTCAATTCCTGTCTCCCCGATTTCCGAGAGCCCGCCGACGATTTCCTTTAGACGCGGATCAGCGCGCTCGACCTTGGTGGCGTCGCGTACGTAGGCGTTGACGTCGCTTCCCGCTGCGAGAGCCCGGTCGACGACATGACCCCGACTCCGCCGCTCGCCCCGAAGACCGTAAGGCGCTTCACCCTTCCCGGCGATTTAGGCACCGTGTTCAGGACTGGCTGATCTGGATCGCGAGCTTGCCCTGCGTATGTTCTGCCGACAAGGCGCCGAGCGCCTCGAGTGCCCCCTCGAGCGAGTAGGTCCGCTGGATCGGGACTCTGAGGCTGCCGTCCGCGAGGAGGTCGGCCAGCTTCGCGACCGCGGCCGTGTCGGCGGAGCCCATTACATCGTGGCGGCCCGGACCTTCCCCCGCGGCGCCGTTGGGCGAGGCGACTCGGCCACCTTCGGCCAGCGCGGCCGCGTTCGCGTCGAGATCCTCCGGCGCCCTGGAGACGGTGTCGATCAATACAGTCGTGCCGCTCGGCTCGATCTCCCGCACGGAGGCCAGGAGGTCGC
>DATAIY010000011.1:0-7590 GCA_036262475.1 Solirubrobacterales bacterium | reverse complement strand
TACTGACCCAGGCTCCTAGGCCGAGAGCTCTTCGAGAACCGCGGTGGTCATCTCCGCGGTTCCGACCTCGACCTCGGCCGGCACGTCCGACATCGGCAGTGGCGCCACGGTGCCGCCGGCGAGATCGGGCGTGCGCAGGCCGCGCTCGAGGACGGCGTCGACCGCCGCCTCGATCCGGACCGCGTCGTCGGCTCGGTCGAAGCTGTGGCGCAGCATCATCGCCACCGAGAGGAAGGTCGCGAGCGGGTTGGCGATGCCCTTGCCGGCGATATCCGGCGCCGAGCCGTGGACGGGCTCGAACAGGCCCGGGGCGCCGTCGGCGCCGAGGCTGGCGGAGGGCAGCATCCCGAGCGAGCCGGTCAGCATCGCCGACTCGTCGCTGAGGATGTCGCCGAAGAGGTTCTCGGTGACGATCACGTCGAAGTCGGCCGGCCGCGAGACCAGTTGCATCGCCGCGTTGTCGACCAGCAGGTGGTCGAGGTGGACGTCGGCGTAGTCGGGGGCGACGCGGCCGACCACCTCGCGCCAAAGCCTCGAGGTCTCCATCACGTTGGCCTTGTCGACCGAGGTGACCTTGGGCTTGCGGCCGGAGCTCTCGGCGCGGCGGCGGGCCGCCTCGAAGGCGGTGCGGGCGATCCGCTCGATTTCCGCCGCCGTGTACTCGCAGGTGTCGTGGGCGGTGTCGCCGTCACGGCCGCTGTCGCCGAAGTAGATGCCGCCGGTCAGCTCGCGGACGACCAGCAGGTCGGTGCCGGCGATGCGCTCCGCGCGCAGCGGGCTGGCGCCGACGAGGGCGGGGCTGGGTCGCACAGGGCGCAGGTTCGCGTAGAGGCCCATCCCCTTGCGCAGGCCGAGCAGGCCCTGCTCCGGCCGCGGCGCGTCAGGGTCGGTGGTGTCCCACTTGGGTCCGCCGACGGCGCCGAGCAGAACCGCGTCGGAGCCGAGACAGGCCGCGAGAACCTCGCCGGTCAGGGCGGTGCCGTGGGCATCGATCGAGCAGCCGCCCATCAACCGCTGGTCGAACTCGAACTCTCCCAGCGACTCCAGCAGCCGGGTCGCGGCGCCGACGATTTCGGGGCCGATGCCGTCGCCGGCGAGGACAACTATGCGGGGCGTGTTCACGCGGCGGGACTCTAAGGGCTACCGCACCGCGACGGCCTCGAGGTTGAGGCGGACGTAGCGCGCCGCAGCGGCTCTCCCGTCGCCTCCAGCACGTCGGCCAGGAAGCGGTCGTTCAGGTTCTCCGGCAGGCAGTCGAGGTGGGGCGCGAGGATCAGCGTCCGCATGAACTCGACCGGGTCCGGCGGGATCACCTCCCAGGGCTGCAGCCAGCAGCGCACCTCGCCGAAACCGGCATCACGCAGCCGGGCCTCGGTCTCCTCGGCCCCGGCGTAGTACCAGGGTTCCTCGAGACCCACGAGGTGGGATGCGTAGGCCTCGCCGGCGGCCACCCCACCGGAGACAGTGCGGAAGTCGTCGATGTTGGCGGCGCCGCCGCACTGGGCCGCCAGCCGCCCGCCCTCCTTCAGGACGACCTCAACCCGCGAAAGAGCAACTCGTGATCGGGGATCCAGTGGAAGATGGCGCCGGAGGCGATCGCGTCGACCGGCTCGGGCAGATCCAGCGCGGTCAGATCGTGGACGAACGCCTCGTCGGTGGGGCGCAGGACATCGGCCACCTTGTCGACCATCGCCTGGGAGCCGTCGACGGCGACAACCCGCCCATTGGGCAGCCGCTCGACCAGCATCCGGGCCAGGCGTCCGGTCCCGCAACCGGCGTCGAGGACGATCTCGTCGCCGTCCAACGGCAGCCGCTCCAGGATCGCCTTCGCCCACTCCTCGTGGGGGACCGAGATCCGCTGGTAGCTGACGGCGTCCCAACCGCGGATTGCCGCCGCCATCAGATGCTCGTCGTCACGGGACCGCGGTCGGCGCCTCCCGCCCGCTCGAAGCTGTCGATCGCCGACGCGTTCTCGAGCGTGATCCCGATGTCGTCGAGACCGTTCAGCAGCCGGTACTTGACGTCGGGCTCGACCGCGAACTCGAAGACGCCGGCGGCGCAGGTGACGGTCTCGTCGTCGACGTCGATCCGCGCCTCGCCGGCATCGGCGACGGCGCGGCAATGGGCCTCGTCGAGGATCGCCGGCAGCAACCCGATCTTGGTGCAGTTGGCGTAGAAGATGTCGGCGAATGAGGGCGCGACGATCGCCTGGAAGCCGAAGTCCTCCAGCGCCCAGGGAGCGTGCTCGCGGGAGGAGCCGCAGCCGAAGTTGCGGCCCGCGACGAGGATCGGGTTCGGCTCCAGCTCGATCTCGCCGTCGCGGATCCAGTCGTAGAAGAGGAACTCGCCGAAGCCGGTCCGCTCGACCCGCTTCAGGAACTGCTTGGGGATGATCTGGTCGGTGTCCACGTCGGCGCGGTCCAGCACCGACACCTTGCCCTCGATCACGTCGATCGGTCTCATTCTCAGCTCCAGTCTCTGATGTCGACGAAACGTCCCTCGATGGCGGCCGCGGCGGCCATCTTCGGGCTGACCAGGTGGGTCCGCCCGCCCTTGCCCTGCCGTCCCTCGAAGTTGCGGTTCGAGGTCGAGGCGCAGCGCTCGCCCTCGGCGAGGGTGTCCGGATTCATGCCCAGGCACATCGAGCAGCCGGCCTCGCGCCATTCGAAGCCGGCGCCGCGGAAGACCTCGTGCAGGCCCTCGGCTTCGGCGGCAGCTTTGACCTGCTGGGAGCCGGGAACGACCATCGCCCGGATCGAGTCGGCGACACGGCGGCCGTCGACCACCTCCGCGGCCTCGCGCAGGTCCTCGATCCGCGAGTTGGTGCAGGAGCCGATGAAGACTCGGTCCGGAGCCACATCGGTCATCGGCGTGCCCGGCTTCAGGTCCATGTAGGTGAGCGCCCGTTCGGCGGTTTCGCGATCGGCCGGGGACTCCAGCGTCGCCGGGTCGGGGACCGTGTCGGTCACCTCGACGACCATTCCGGGGTTGGTGCCCCAGGTGACCATCGGCGAGATCGCGCCGGCGTCGACCTCGATCTCCTGATCGAAGCCGGCGCCGGGATCGCTCGGCAGCTCGCGCCAGTAGGCGACCGCGGCCTCGAAGTCCTCGGGGGCGCCGGGGCGGCCGCGGACCCACTCGAAGGTGGTCTCGTCCGGCGCGATCATGCCGGCGCGCCCGCCTCCCTCGATCGTCATGTTGCAGATCGTCATCCGGCCGTGCATCTCCAGCGCCTCGATCGCCGGGCCGGCGTACTCGACCGCGTGCCCGGTCATGCCGCCGGTGCCGAGGCGGCCGATCGTGGCCAGGATCAGGTCCTTCGGTGTGACCCCGGAGCCAAGCTCGCCGCTGTAGGAGAGCCGCATCGTCTTCGGCTGCTTCTGGACCAGGCACTGGGTCGCCATCACGTGCTCGACCTCGGAGGTGCCGATGCCGAAGGCCAGCGCCCCGAAGGCGCCGTGGGTGGAGGTGTGGCTGTCGCCGCAGACGATCGTCATCCCCGGCTGGGTCACGCCGAGCTCCGGGCCGATCACGTGGACGATGCCCTGCCGGTCGGATCCCAGCGAGTAGAGCGGGATCCCGAACTCCTCGCAGTTGCGCTCCAGCGTTTCGACCTGGACCCGGGAGAGCTCGTCGGCGATCAGTCGCGCCGCCATCGTGCCGTCGGTGGGCGTGTTGTGGTCGGCCGTGGCCAGGGTCTTGTCGACCCGGCGCAGCGGGCGCCCGGCCAGGCGCAGGCCATCGAAGGCCTGCGGCGAGGTGACCTCGTGGATCAAGTGCAGATCGATGTAGATCAGGCCCTCGGAGACCTGATGCGCATCCCAGATCTTCTCGAACATGTTTTTCGGCATCTGAATTCCTCCTAGCCGCGCCTGAGGCCGGCGGCGATTACGGCGATGAACCTGGTCGGCTCCTCGCCATCGTTCTCGAAATGATGGGGGAGGTCTGCGTCGAAGGTGACGCTGTCGCCCTCGGGAAGCTCGTAGCGGGTGCCGTCGACGATCAGCGCCAGCGTGCCCGCGAGGACGACCGCGGTCTCGCGACTGCCGGGCTCGTGCATCGGCGGGTCGGCGCGCCCGCCCGTGGTCGCGCCAGGTTCGAGCACGTGCAGCGAGACGTCGGCACGCTGGCCGGGCATCGGTGGCGTCAGCTCCTCGAAGCGATGCCCGCCGCGGGTGCTGTGGCGACGGCCGCTGGCGCGGCTGACGGCGACGTGCTGACCCTCGTCGAGCCGCAGCAGCTGCGACAGGGTGAGCTCCAGGCCGGCGGCGATCTTGGCGGCAACCGCGAGGGTCGGGCTGGTCTCGCCTCGCTCGACCTGGGAGAGCATCGGCGCGCTGACGCCGGAGCGCTCGCTGAGGTCGCGCAGCGACATCCCCATCGCGTCGCGCAGGGCCCTGATCCGCGGCCCCACTGCCGCGGGGCGGTCGGCCACGGCGGCAGCCGCTTCGGGCTGGCTCGGGGCTGCTGTCGACGTCATCGTCGCTGTACGTTATCACGGACGTTTGTATTGAGGTGCTCAGCTCGCAGGAGCGCTGGCAGGCCGGCTGCGATCGCCCGCGCATGAAGAGGATCGCCTCGAGGGTATTCGGCACGCCGCGGGCGTGGATCAAAACCGCGCCCGACGTCCAGATCGTCAGGGTGTAGCGGTAGGGCCCCGCGCTGGTGCCGACCGCCTTGCGAAGGCTGTAGCGGTAGCGAGCGCGCAGCGGCGGGGCCTCGACCTGGCTCAGGGGCCCGGGGTCCGCTCCACCGCCGCTTCGGTGGTGGCCGTCTCGGCCTCGCGGGTGGCCGCGCCTTCGAGCGAGTTGGTCAGCGCCCGCAGGTAGGCGCGCGCCGAGGCCTCGATGATGTCGGTGGCGACGCCGAGGCCGGTCGCCAAGCGCCCGTCGTTGCGCAGCATCACCGTCACCTCGCCGAGGGCGTCCTCCCCCCCGGTCACCGCGTCGACCGTGTACTGCCGCAGCTCGCTTTCGGTCCCGGTCGCCTGCTGGATCGCCCGGAAGACGGCGTCGATTGGGCCGTCGCCTCCAGACTCGCCGACCGCCTCCTCGCCGGAGGGCAGGGTGACGCCGATCTTCGCCTTCGGCTCGCGGTTGGATCCTGCCTCGACCTCGAACCAGGCCAGCTCATGCGCGTCGGAGCGCTCGCGCATCTCGTCGGAGACGATTGCCTCCAGGTCGAGCGCGGTCACCTGCTTCTTGCGGTCGGCGACCTCCTTGAAGGCCTTGAAGGCCGAGTTCAGCGCGTTGCCCTCAACTTTGAAGCCCAGCTGTTCGAGAGCGTCGCGCAGGGCGTGGCGGCCGGAGTGCTTTCCGAGCACGATCGAGTTCGACTCCAGGCCGACTTCGGTCGCGTCCATGATCTCGTAGGTGCTGCGCTCCTTCAGCACGCCGTCTTGGTGGATTCCCGCCTCGTGGGCGAAGGCGTTGCGGCCAACGATCGCCTTGTTGGGCTGGACCGGGTAGCCGGTCAGGCGGGAGACCATGCGGCTCGTGCGGGCGATCTCGCGGGTATTGATCCCGGTGCTGAGCCCATGCACGTCCTCACGCACGTGGATCAGCATTGCGATCTCCTCCAGCGAGCAGTTGCCGGCGCGCTCGCCGATGCCGTTGATGGCGCACTCGACCTGACGGGGCCCGGCCAGGAGCCCGGCGTAGGAGTTGGCGACGGCCATCCCCAGGTCGTCGTGACAGTGAACCGACATCTCGACTCCGCGCAGCGCCGGAACCAGCTCGTAGAGGCGTCGGAAGAAGTCCGCGTACTCCACGGGCGTGGTGTAGCCGACGGTGTCGGGGATGTTGATGACGGTCGCGCCCTCCCCGACGGCGATCGCGCAGACCTCGGCGGTGAACTCGATGTCGGCCCTGGTCGCGTCCATCGGCGAGAACTCGACGTCCTCACAGTAGGACTTGGCCATCGCGACGGCGGCGCGGGCCTGGCCCTTGACGTCCTCGCGATCGGTCTGCAGCTGGTGCTCGATGTGGATGTCGGAGGTGGAGATGAAGGTGTGGATCCGCGGCCGTTGGGAGTCACGGATCGCGCCCCATGCGGCGTCGATATCGGCCTTGTGGGTGCGAGCCAGTCCGCAGATCACCGGGCCCTCGACCTTGCGCGATACCTCCTGCACAGCCTCGAAATCCCCGGGTGAGGCGACCGGGAAGCCGGCCTCGATCACGTCGACTCCCAGGCGAGCGAGCTGGTGGGCGATCTCCACCTTCTCCGCGGTGTTCAGCGAAATCCCGGGCGACTGCTCGCCGTCCCTCAGGGTGGTGTCGAAAATATGGACTCGGTTTACGTCAGATGCGGGTCCCATCGGACCTCTCCTTCTCTGCTTATCTCGAATGGCCTATGTCTCTCGCGGCTATCGCGCCGCCCAGCGCTATTCCCCCCGAGGGGGGAGGAGAAGGAGAAGCGCAAGGCTGTCGAAGCGAGGCGTCATTCGACTCCGGAGCTTAGCGTAGGCTCCCGCAATCGCCAAGTCGCAACGCACGAACTGGCTGGCGCTCGCTGCCCTGGGAATGGCCGTCGTAGTGATCGCCAACGACTTCTCCGCGATCAACGTCGCCCTGCCAACGATGGAGAGCGATTTCCATACGAACATCAACACGATCCAGTGGGTGGTCAACGCCTATGCGCTCACCTTCGGGGTGATGATCGTCACCGGCGGCCGGCTGGCCGACATGTTCGGCCGCCGCAACGCGTTCTTCCTCGGCACCGCGATCTTCGCCTCGATGTCGGCGCTCGGCGGGGCGGCGCAGACGGAGACCTGGTTGATCGCGACCCGGACCCTGATGGGGATCGGCGGGGCGCTGATGTGGCCGGCGATTCTGGGCATGACCTTCGCGATCCTGCCGGAGGAGAAAGCGGGCCTCGCGGGCGGGATCATCCTCGGCGCCGCCGGCCTCGGCAACGCGATCGGACCGCTGATCGGCGGCGTCCTCACCGACCTCGCCAGCTGGCGCTGGATCTTCTTCCTCAACGTCCCGATCTCGATCTTCGCGGTCGCGGTGACCTACCTCCTGGTCCACGTCGAGGAGCCCGAGAACGCCGATCACCGGATCGACTACGCGGGCATTGCGGCGCTCTCGATCGGGTTGGTCTCGCTGCTGGTCGCCCTCGACCAGGTCGACGACTGGGGCTGGGGCGACCCGAAAGTGATCGGCCTGCTGGCCGTGGCCGCAATCCTGATGGTCGCCTTCGTTCCGATCGAGCGGCGCGCCGGCAAACATGCCCTGGTGCCGAAGGAGGTGATGCGCAACGAGAGCTTCACCGCCTCCTGCCTGGCGATCCTCTTCATGTCGGCGACCTTCTTCGCCGCCCTGCTCTACCTGCCCCAGTTCATGGAGAAACAGCTTGGCTACTCGCCGCTGGAGGCCGGGGTCGGGATCCTTCCCTTCCTCGCCACCTTCGCGGCCGTCTCCTTCATCGCCGGCCCTCTCTACGGCCGGGTCGGGGCGAAGAAGCTGGCGATCCTCGGCGCCGCCTGCATCACCGTCGCGCCGTTCCTGTTCTCCCTCGTCGACAGCGGCTCCGGGTACGACTCGCTGATCGTCGGGATGGTCGTGCTCGGGATCGGCGTCGGCAGCT
>DATAIY010000010.1:0-6707 GCA_036262475.1 Solirubrobacterales bacterium | reverse complement strand
AAGGGTTGAACACCTTCGCGTCCCTGATGATCGCGGCCGGCGTCAACGCCAAGGCTCTGCAGGTTTACATGGGCCACTCCAGCGTTTCGATCACCCTCGATCGCTACGGCCACCTGATGCCCGGCTCTGAGGCCGAGGCGGCGGGACTGCTCGACGCCTATCTGAGGGCAGCGCGCGAGCGGGCGGACGAGCAGGCCCGCGGTGTAACTGGCGCACAGGCTGGCGCATCAGTGGCGCACGTCGACGATTGACTACCCTCAAACGGCTCTAGAAAGCCGTTTACGCGTACCCCATCCGTTCGAGCACCGGGATCTCGCGGATCTGGGGCGGTTGCAGGTGGTCCCAGAGGATGCCGCGGGGGCGCTCGTACTGGCGCTCGACTTCGATCACGGCGCGCGGCGTCGCGATCATGTCGCAGGGCAGGTCGTGCGAGGTGACCATCAGGTGCTGGCGCAGGATCTGAATCGGGTGGACGGTCGTCGCGACCGTGGTGTGGGTGTCGATCTTGCCGGCGTCGACCAGGATCCCGTACTCGAGGTCGTGGTAGCCGCCGCCTTTGCCGATCCGCGCCCCGCTCAGGTTCACCGCCACAGAGCCGCAGAGCACGAAGTCGATCTCCGGCAACTCGTCGAGGGCGATCACCCGGCCGTGCTTGAGCGCGCCCTTGATCGTCGCCGCCTCCTTGACCGCCGCTTTCGAGAGTTTTTTCGGGTCGAGGACTCGGAACGGGTGCGGGTCGCGCAGGCGCGGCACGGCCATGATCACCGTCTTGCCCTCGTCGAGAGCAATTCGGCGCGCGTGGGTCTGCGGCGAGTCGGGATTGGCCTTGATCACCCGGGCCCGCTTCCAGAGCCGGTGACCGGCGAGCTTCTCGGCCGCCAGCTTGGCGCCGGCGAAGTTCGGAATCCGCCCCTCGGCGCCGGGAAAGCGAGACACGCCCTCGCGCTCCATCGCCTTCCAGACCTCCTTGCGGACCTCGTCCTTCGAGCGCATCGGCGAAAGATATCCGTCTCGGCTGCCGATAAGACCGGCGGAGATACGAACTTGGAGGGAAGACTGACTTCGCAGCCGAACAATCCGAGTACCTAGACTTTCCGAAAAGGCGTGCATGGCAACTCTGGGGAGAGCTAATCGCACCGATGGGCCGTAAGTCTCAGATAGCAGCGATGGTCGCCGTCCTGGTCGCCGTCCTCGTCGCGGTCGGCGCCTATGCGTACGACAGTTCGCAGAAGGGCAAGATCGCCGACGGGGTGACTATCGCCGGCGTCGACGTCGGCGGCCTCGACGCGGAAGAAGCCGATGCCGCCGTCCGCCACCATCTGCTGGCGCCGCTGCGCCACTCGCTCAAGGTCAGCTTCGACGGCGACATCTGGGCCCTGCCCGGAGCCCAGTTAAAGGTGCGTGCCGACATCGACGGCGCCGTCGAGCGTGCGGTCCAGGAGAGTCAGGTAGGGGGTCTGCCCACCCGGCTGGTCCGCTACGTGACCGGCGGCGAAGTCGACAAGCCGGTCTCGGTCCAGCTCAGCTACTCGAAGGCCGCGATCAACCGCTTCGTCCGCCACGTCGCCGAAGAGGTCAGTCGGGAACCGCAGAACGCGACGGTCAGCCCCAACTCCGACTCGCTCGAAGTCGTCGCCGGCAAGAACGGCCGCAAGCTGCGCGACGTTCTGCTGACCAGGGAACTCGAACACGCGGTGCTCAACGCAGACGTTCTGCACACCGTGACCGCCGTGGTCCACGAGACCAAGCCCGAAGTCACTACGAAGGATGTCGCTTCTAAGTACCCCTCGTACCTGACCCTCGATCGCGGCACCTTCACGCTGCGGCTTTGGGAGGACCTGAAGCTGGCCAAGACCTACACCGTCGCGGTCGGCCAGGAAGGGCTCGAAACGCCCGAAGGCCTCTATGCGATACAGGAAAAAGTAGAAAACCCTTCCTGGCATGTTCCAGACTCCGCCTGGGCGGGCGACCTCGCCGGCCAGGTGATCCCGCCCGGGCCCGCCGATCCGATCAAGGCCCGCTGGATGGGGATCTACGAAGGCGCGGGAATCCATGGCACCGAAGAGACCGAATCGCTCGGCAGTGCCGCCTCCCATGGCTGCGTGCGAATGTCGATTACCGACGTCGAAGAGCTCTACGACCTGGTCGAAGTCGGCACCCCGATCTACATCGGCTAGAGGCTCCAGCACACGTGCGGCGAACCTCTTCCCGATGAACTGGGAAACGGCCCTGTCCGAGTACGACCGCGATCTCCGCGCTCGCGGCTCGGCGGAGCGGACCAGGCGCGCCTACGCGGTCGACCTCGCCGCCTTCGTCGGGTGGGTCGGACCGCAGGGACTCGACCCCGACGATGTCCGTCACCGCGACGTGCGTCGCTACGCAGCCGGGCTCTCGTCCGCCGGGGCGGCACCCGCCACCGTCGCCCGCAAGCTCGCGGCGATCCGCGGCCTCTATGGCTTCCTGGTCCGCACCGAGCGCGCCGGCCAGAACCCGGCCGAGCTGGTCTCCAGCCCGAAGCGCTCCGAGAAGCTGCCGAAGGTCCTCTCGACCGAGCAGATGCGCTCGCTGCTGGAGCGGATCCCAACCCGGACCCCGCTGGAGCTCCGCGACCGGGCAATGCTGGAGCTCGCCTACTCCTGTGGTCTGCGCTGTGAGGAGATCGTCAACCTCGACGCCGGCGCGATGGACTTCGAGAGCGAGCAGTTACGGGTGCTCGGCAAGGGCTCCAAGGAGCGCATCCTGCCGGTCGGAGAGCCCGCTCAGCGAGCGCTGGAGCGCTATTTGGAGCGCGGCCGCCGAGCACTGGCCACCGATCCGCGTGAGCCGGCCCTGTTCCTCTCCAAGAGCGGGCGCCGGCTCTCCAACTCAGACGTCACCCGGCGGCTCGGCCTCTGGACCCGCGAGGCGGCTCTTGCCGCCGGCGTCTCGCCACATTCGCTTCGACATTCCTTCGCAACCCATCTCTTGGAGGGTGGCGCCGATTTGCGTACGATTCAGGAGTTGCTCGGCCACGCCTCGATCTCGACCACCCAGGTCTACACCCGCGTCGACGCCGCCCGCCTGCGGGACACCTATGCGGCCAGTCATCCGCGCGCATGAGTCCGAATTGGCCAAACGAACGTAGAATCAGATAACCCCATGGAAACCGGCGTAAAAGAGATGGAGCTCCGCGAGCTGTGGCGACGCTATAAGGACGATGGCGACGGCACCGCCCGGGAGCGCCTGGTGGTCGCCTACTCGCCGATGGTCAAGTTCGTCGCCGGTCGCCTCGGCGCTGGGCTTCCCTCGCACGTCGAGGACGCCGACCTGATCTCCTACGGGCTGGTCGGACTGATCGGTGCGATCGAGCGCTTCGAGCCCGAGCGGGGGATCAAATTCGAGACCTTCGCGATGACCCGTATCCGTGGCTCGATTATTGACGAATTGCGCTCGCTGGACTGGGTGCCGCGCTCGGTGCGCTCGCGGGCGCGGGAGATCGAAGTCGCGCAGGCCAAGCTCGAGCACGAACTGCAGCGGGCCCCTTCCGAGGCGGAGCTGGCGGCGAAACTGAACATGTCGGAAGACGAACTGCAGAACTCCCTGCTCGAGATCGCCAACTCCTCGGTCTACGCACTCGACGAGCTTTGGACAGTGTCCGACTCCTCCGGGGACCAGGTCTCGCTGCTGGACACGATCGCCGACGACGGCTCCGCCGACCCGCAGGAGGCGCTCGACAGCAGCGAGGTCAAGGAGCGCCTGACCGAGGCGATCGGCTCCCTGCCCGAGCGCGAGCAGCTGGTCGTCGCCCTCTACTACTACGAGAACCTGACTCTGCGGGAGATCGGCGAGGTTCTCGGGGTCACCGAGTCGCGCGTCTCCCAGCTGCACACCAAGGCCGTGATGCGGCTGAAGTCCCACCTGCAGCAGGACTAGGCGCGGTGCGCTGGCGCCTCCGTGATCGGCGGCAGCGACCCCCGGTCTCCGTGCCGGAGCCGCGGGTGGCCGACGCCGATCCGGCGGCCCGGGGAGCGAGGGCCGAGAGGGGGGAGGCCGAGCTCTCGCCGCTGAGTCGCTTCGAGCGCGCGGCCGCCCGCTTCAACGCCAGCGAAGCCGGGCACACGGTTTCTGGCCTGGTCCGAACCCTCGGCAGCCCCTGGGTCTCCATCGGCGCCTCGGCGGGAGCCGCCGAGGCGGTGCGGATCACGGTGGCGTGGGAGCTCTCCTGGTACCAGTGGGGAGTCGACCTCGGCGATGATTTGCGCCCGGTGTTCGAGCTGGGCAAGGGCCGCGAGATCTCCCAGATCGACGCCGCCGCCCGGCAGTGGAACGCCTCGGCGATCGAGGGCGGCAGGATCGTCCTCGTGGCTCCAGGCGCTCGCCCCGCCGTCAACGACGGCGATCCGGTCCGGGGCTGAGGCGCGCGCGATGGGCAAGGTCACGGTCAACGTCGACGGCGGCGCCAGGGGCAACCCGGGGCCGGCCGCCGTCGGGGCGGTTGTCCGCGACGCCGGGGGCGAGGTCCTGGAGGAGCGGGGCGAGCGGATCGGGCGCGCCACCAACAACGTCGCCGAGTACAAGGCGCTGCTGATGGGGATCGAGATGGCGGCCACCCACGGCGCCGGCGAGTTGGAGCTGGTCGGTGACTCCGAGTTGGTCGTGCGTCAGGTTGAAGGCCGCTACAAGGTCAAGGACGCGACGATGCGCGAGCTCCACACCGAGGTGAAGCGGGCGCTGGCGGGGTTCGACAGCTGGACGATCCGCCACGTGAGCCGCGAGAGCAATGCCGACGCCGACCGCCTGGTCAACGAGGCGCTGGACGGTTCCTGAGCAGACGCTCGTCCAGGGATCGCGGGCCCGCCCCGGCCCAGAACAGGAGCACCATCGCGGCCAGCAGAATCGGAGCGAGCGTCAGGCTCGGCACCACCTCGCCCGCGCCGATTCCCGAGACGAGGATCGCGCCGAGCATGGTGGCGGCCAGCACCAATGCGACCAGGCTGGTTGCGAGGCCGGCCAGCAGCAGCACGCCGCCGACTATCTCGACCGCTCCGATCAGGTAGACGAAGGCGTCGGGTGAGGGGAGCCCGTAGGCGTCGAACGAGGCGACCTCGCTCGAGTGGGCGGTGAACTTGACGATCCCGGCGAGGACGAACACACCCCCGCAGACCCAGTGCACGGCTGGCGCCCGGCCGGCCACCGAACCACCCTGGCTGCTGAGCAGGAGACGCTGAGCCACTGCCATCACCAGAAGATAGGTGCAACTTCCTGCCGGGGAGTGAACTTTGATTCACTGAGCCCGTGGCAACCAGCAGCCCGAAGCCGATCGACCCCGGCGTGGATGTCGGCCACGTTCACCTCAAGGTGGCCGACATCGACCGCGCCCTCGACTTCTACTGCGGCGTGTTGGGCTTCGAGCTGATGCAGCGCTACGGCGCTGACGCGGCCTTCGTCTCCGCCGGCGGCTACCACCACCACATCGGCCTCAACTCCTGGGAGTCAAAAGGCGGCCCGCCGCCGCCGCGTGGCGCCACCGGGCTCTACCACACGGCGATCCGCTACCCGACCCGCCGCGCCCTGGCCGACGCGTTGAAACGGCTGATCGACGCCGGGATCCGCCTTACCGGCGCTGCTGACCACGGCGTCAGCGAGGCCCTCTACCTGAACGACCCCGACGGCAACGGAGTCGAGCTCTACTGGGACAGGGCGAAAGAGGACTGGCCGCAGCCGCAGCCGGGCCAGAAGGTCGAAATGTACGTCCAGCCGCTGGACCTCGAAGGTCTGCTGGCGGAGCTGAATCGGGAGGAGGGCTGAGATGGAGATGGAGGTGGCGATCGCCGGAGGGCACGGCAAGATCGGGTTGCTGCTCGGCAAACTGCTGGTCGAGCAGGGACACACTGTGCTCGGGCTGATCCGCAATCCTGATCAGGAAGACGACCTCCACGCCGTGGGCGTCGAGCCGGTCGTCTGCGACCTCGAGGGCGGCGACGACGTCGGCGCGGCGGTGGCGGGGGTCGACGCCGTCGTCTTCGCCGCGGGCGCAGGACCCGGGAGCGGCGCCGAGCGCAAGCGATCGATGGACCTCGGCGGAGCGGTGAAGTTGATCGACGCGGCCAAGGCCGAGGGGATCCGCCGCTACGTGATCGTCAGCGCGATGGGCGCCGCTGACCCGCCGGCTGAGGGTGGTGACGTCTTCGGCGAGTACCTGCGGGCCAAGGCCGAGGCCGACCGCGCGGTGGAGGCGAGCGGCCTCGACTACACGATCGTCCGCCCGGGGGGGCTGACCGACGAGGCGGCGACCGGACTGGTGAGCGTCGGTTCGCGGCTGGAGCGCGGCGAGGTCCCGCGCGCCGACGTGGCCGCCGTGCTCGCGGCGGTTCTCACCGCGGGCAACGCGGTCGGCAAGGCCTTCGAGCTGGTCTCCGGCGAGACCCCGGTCGATCGCGCCGTCGCCGGTCTCTAGGTCCGGGGACCTGCCGTGAGGCGACTATTTCCAGCGGCGCTCCTGGCGGCCACCCTCGCCCTCGCCTACTCGAAGCTGCTGCGGCGGCCGATCCTCACCTGGGGCGCGACCGAGGCGGAGGCCGCGGCGGGTCTGCCCGGCGACGCCCTGCTCGCCGACCCCGATTGCGTCGCCACCCGGGCGATCTCGATCGACGCGCCGGCCGCCGCGGTCTGGCTGTGGATCGCGCAGATGGGCCCTTCGCCACGCGGCGGCGCCTACACCTACGACT
>DATAIY010000009.1:0-2465 GCA_036262475.1 Solirubrobacterales bacterium | reverse complement strand
GCGTGCGGTCGCAGCACTTTCTTCTGAGCTCTTGCGTTCGTCGGGAGGGCTGGAGTGCGGCTCACCGGGTAGTTCGTGGATCGAGGAGGAGCGCACAACGCAGAGGCATCCGTGTTCAGGAAGGTGCCCCCTTTTCTCGCCGTAGGCCCAAGCGCCGAGGACGACCGCGTAGTCGAGGGTCGTGAGGATCCGGACCCGCATCCTGATCTCTCCTGCCCCATGCTCGATCTTGGTTACCCCCGAGCTGACCGCGGCCAGGACGCCACGTAGTCTGACGGGACGGCAAAGCGGCCTGCGGCGATCGTCGTCGCAGGCCTATATCCGGTATGAGGATCGGCGATGGGAGGGCGTGGCGCCGACGGCTGATTCCCGAAGGAAATGTCCCCCGAGACTTGGTCCCGAAATTTGTCCCCGCCTCCACCGAACTCAGCCGAACTCGTTGGAATTGAACCGCACTATCAGGCCAGATTCGGCTTGCTAGAGCCATTCTGGCGCGACTCATAATCCGTGGAGCGCAGGTTCGAGTCCTGCCCCCGCCCGACTAGCCCTTGAACAGATCGTCTACGGCCTTGCGAAATGAGGCTGGGTCGATTGCAGGAAAGCGGTAAAGCTCAGGCTCGATCGCTTTGAACTGGCTGAGAGCCTCCGCCGGATTCACCAGGCCGGCGGCGATCATCTCTTGGACGTCGCGAACGTCTTGGTCATGTCCACGCTCCGCCTTTGAGAGCGCCTGGGCAACCGGATCGAAATGATGGAATGAGAGCTTGCCCTCCCGGCGGATCAGGGGGCTTCGATCCTCCCAACCCTTTGGTAGCGGAATGAAGTCGGACGGAGCTGCCAGCTCAACGTTGAGGTTCAGCTCCTCCTTGAGTCGAGGTATCTCGCGGAGGATCTCGTCACGATCCGGAATGAGCTTGATGTCAACGTCGATGGTCGACTCTCGCCAGCCGATGAGGACGGCGGTCGCGCCGCCGGTGAGATAGACGCGACCCTCCACCTCGACGGCCCGCCCCAACTCACGCATGAACCGCTCGATGCGAGTCGAGTCGGCTAGCCCGCGCATGCGGCCGCCCGCTCGAAGCTGACGAGCCGGCGGATCAGGGCGTTGTAGGCAGAATGAGCGGCGTCGCCCCTTTCGCGGGAGAGGAGCAGATAGAGCTTGTGCTCAGGGGATGCGATTGGCACGGACACTTCGATGCCTACCGATCGGAGGCGCGGCGCACCAATCGATACGAGCAGCGCCTCGGCCGATTTACGACCGGCATCCAAGTCTTCAACCCCGCGCTGAACCAGGCTGGCTCCGGGGAGCGTCTCCAGATCGGCGAAGGTCGTCACACCCTGGAGGGTAGCGACCCCTTGGGCCTGCTCCTACGACGGGCTCACGGTGCTCCTACGACGGGCTCACGGCGGAAAGCTTGGTCCCGAAATGGTCCCCGACTCTGGCCGAACTCTGCCGAACTCGATCGGTCCTCCGCAGCAGCCCTGACGGTAGGGTCAGCCACATGAAGACGCGGGTGCTCGTTCTGGGTGCGGGGTTCGGGGGTCTCGAGCTGGCCACGAGTCTGTCGGAGGGACTCGGCGACGAGGTCGAGGTGACGGTGATCGACAAGGGCGACTCGTTCGTCTTCGGGTTCTCCAAGCTCGACCTGATGTTCGGGCGAAAGGCGGCGGAGGCGGTTTGCCTGTCGTACAGCGACTTCGCCAAGCCGGGGGTGCGGATGCTGCGGGAGACGGTCGTCGCGATCGACCCAGAGGCGCGATCTGTCACCACCGACGCCGGCATCCACCAGGCCGACTTCCTGGTCGTGGCGCTCGGCGCCGACTACGACATGGACGCGACGCCGGGGCTGGCCGAGGGTGGCAACGAGTTCTACTCCGTCGCCGGCGCCGAACGAGTGGCCGAGCTGCTGCCGGAGTTCTCGGGCGGCCGAGTCGTGGTTGGGGTCTGCGGCGCGCCGTTCAAGTGCCCGCCCGCTCCGAGCGAGGCCGCCCTGCTGCTGCACGACTATCTCTCCGCCCGCGGCATCCGCTGCGAGAGCGAGGTCTCCTCCGTACTGCCGCTGCCGAGTCCCGTTCCCCCGTCGCCCGAAACCTCCACCGCGCTGCTCGACGCCTTCGCAGAGCGCGACATCGCTTTCCGCCCCGCGGTTCGGATCAACTCGCTCGAGCCGGTACGCAAGGTCGCCCTGCTCGACGGCGGCGGCGAGATCCCCTACGACCTCTTCCTCGGTGTCCCCAAGCACCGCGCGCCGGATGTGGTCCTGGCGAGCGGGATGACGACGGACGGCTATGTCCCGGTCGACTCGGAGACGCTGGAGACCCGATTCCCCGGCGTGTACGCGGTCGGAGACGTCACCACTGTCGGAGTGCCGAAGGCCGGGGTGTTCGCCGAGGGGGCGGCGCGCGTCGTCGCCGCGGCGTTGATCGCCCGCGTCCGCGGCGGCGAGGGGCCGGGTGCATACGAC
>DATAIY010000008.1:0-2918 GCA_036262475.1 Solirubrobacterales bacterium | reverse complement strand
CATCCAGGGGCGCTGGAGGCTGAAGAAGGTGCGGGTCTGGAGCAGGTAGAGCCCGTTCGTCGGCAGCGAGAAGGCGAACCAGAAGAGCGCCGTCGCAACCAGGGTCGTCTCGGCGGCGTCGAAGGCGCCGCGCTGGTAGACGAGCCGGATCATCGGCTCCGAGAGCGCCAGGACCGCCGCGGCAGCGGGCAGGAGGACGAAGAGGATCTGGCGCATCCCGTTGGCCAGCGTCGCCCGCAGGTCGTCGATCGCGCCGCGGCTGGCGAAGCGGGCCAGGGTCGGGAACAGCACCGTCGCGATCGCCACCGAGAAGATCCCCTGCGGCAGCTGGTAGATCCGGAACGCCTTGTCGATCGCCGCCGGGGCTTCGTCGCTGACGAGACTGCCGAAGAAGCTGTTGATCAGCAGGTTGAAGTTGATCAGGCCGAGGCTGATCGTCACCGGCAGCATCAGCAGCAGGACGCGCCGCACCCCCGGATGGCGCCACTCGAAGCTCCAGCTGAACTTGAACGGCGTGTTGCGCAGGTCGAAGACCGGGATCAGCAGCTGCACCAGGGTGCCGGCGAGGATCCCGATCGCGTAGGCGTAGATTCGGTTCTGGCCGTGGAACAGCGGCTCGACGAAGATCAGCACCGCGATGATCGTCAGGTTCCAGAACAGCGGCGCGATCGCGAAGGCGCCGAAGCGGTCGTAGCTGTTGAGGATCCCGACCACGATCCCGCTCATCCCGAGCAGGATCAGGATCGGGAAGAGGACCTGGGAGAGGGTGACGGTGAGGTCGAGGAGCTCCCCCTTGAAGCCCGGTGCGAAGAGTGGCATCACGACCGGGGCGGCGAGGATGAAGAGCGCAGTGATCGCGCCCAGCACCATGGTCACGATCAGCAGCAGGGTCGAGGCCAACCGGAACGCCTCGCGGTAGTTCTTCTGCTCGAGCTGCTCGGTGAAGACGGGGACAAAGGCCGGCTGCAGGGCGGCGTCGGCGAAGAGGCTACGGATCAGGTTGGGGACCTGGAAGGCGATCGTGAAGGCCGACATCGGCCCGCTGATGCCGTAGTAGCTGGCGGCGACTATCTCCCGCACCAGGCCGGCGATGCGCGAGGCGGCGGTGGCGACCGAGAAGAAGGCGGTCGAGCGGGCGATCCGGCCCGCCTGGCGCCCCGGGGCGGGCTCCCCTGACAATTCCTCGCCGGGATCGAAGGCCTCGGCGGAGCGCACGGCGACGTCGGCGTTGATCGCCCGCTCGTCGTCTTCCGGGATGTGAGGTGCCTTGGGCGTCTCCAAGCTGGATCTACGTCTCAGTCGCTATAGTCGGCGGCCGCCCGGAGCAGGCACGGCGCCCGCCCAGGCACTCGAACATGGCCAACATAGCCTCACAGAAGAAGCGGATCCTACGCAGCGAGCGCGAGCGCTCGGAGAATCGCCTGCTCACGAGCTCGGTGAAGACCCACTTCCGCCGCCTCGAGGCGGCGATCGAGGGCGGCGACGCGAGCACGATCGCGACCGAGGAGCGCACGCTGGTCTCGAAGTTCGACAAGCCCGTGCAGAAGGGCGCGATGCACAAGAACACCGGCGCCCGCAAGAAGTCCAAATCCTCTCGCATGGCCGCAGCAGCAGCGAGCTAGTCAGGCCGCGACCGCCACGCCCGCTGCTCGCCTCAGGGCGAGAGTGAGTGCGAGCTCGTCGCCGTAGTCGGCGCCGCCACGGCACCAGAGCTCCAGGTCCGCCAGCGCCTCGGTCGCCAGCCGCAGGTCGGCAACGTCGGTATCGCGCAGGCGCCCGACGAGTTGCTTGGCCGCGTAGGGATGCATTTTGAGCGACGATTCCACCTGCTTCGGGGGGACGCCTTCGTGCAGCTGACCGGCGGCGGCGCAGGCGCTGCGCAGGCGCGAGGCGAGGCCGTAGATCAGGCCGGTGACGTTCTCGCCCTGTTCGATCAGCCGCTCGCCGATTCGTAGGGCGCCGGCGGCATCGCGTTCGAGCAGGGCGTCGGAGAGCGACCAGACCGCCGCCTCGGAGGTGTCGGCGATCATCGCCTCGAGGTCCGCTGCCCCGACCTCGCCACCCTCCCCGGCCCACAGCGCCAGGCGCTCGAGCTCGTTATCGAGCCGCACCGGGTTGGCACCCATGCGGTCGACCAGGACCCGGGCGCCCGCCGGCTCGAGCCGGAACCCCAGCCGCTGCGCGTAGGCGACGAGCAGGCGCGGCATCTCGCGCGCCTTCGGCGCCTCGAACTCGTGGATCTCCCCCTCTGCCGCCTTGACCGCCCGGGTCAGCTTGGCCGGGGCCTTGGCGCGGGCGATGAGGACGACGGTCAGGTCGGGAGGCAACTCACCGAGGGCCGCGACGACGGCGTCGAGCTGGCGCTCGCGCCAGCGCTCCACCCCGTCGGCGAGCAGGTAGCGGCGGGAGTCCATCAGCGACATCGCCGGGATCGCGCCCAGCAGCGCCTCGTGGTCGGGCATCCCGCGCCCCTCGCCGGGCTCGAAGACCTCGAGTGCGGCGGCCCCTCCCTCGCGTTCGGCACGGGCCCGCAGACGGCTCCGCGTCGCGTCGATCTTCGCCCCGTCGGTGCCGGAGATCAGGTAGAGCGCTTGCATCCCATCGGCCATGCCGGCGAGTCTAGTGACGCGCCTGGCGGCCGCTTCAGCCAATCGCGTGCACCTCGACCGGCCCGCCCGGAGGTCGATCGTGACGGTGCCGTCGCGGTCGGTGCGCAGGGTGCGGACGCCATGTGCGGCGAGGGTCGCGAGGGTGCCTGCGGTGTGATGACCGTAGGCGTTGCCGGTGCCGACCGAGATCACCGCCAGGGGCGGCCCGGAGGCGATCGAGCACCCGATGCTCGACGACCCGGGTGCCCGCGTGGCGCGCACTCTGCAACAAGTCCCGATCTCAAACGTGACTGAGGCGCTGAGAGCGAG
>DATAIY010000007.1:0-6429 GCA_036262475.1 Solirubrobacterales bacterium | reverse complement strand
CCCCTCCCCCCTCCCGCACGAACAGCTGTGCCGCCGCGGCATCGACCGAGCGACAGGAACGCAGGCTGAGCATCGCGTCAAAGCGACCGGCACCGACGTAGGCGGCGGTGATAGCGATCGAGCCGACCACGCGCAGCCGGTACACCTTGCCCTCCAGCGCACGAAGGGCCGACTGCGACCACTCCGGCTCGGCCGACTCCAAGCCGACGACCTCCAGCCTCTCGCCTTCGGCGGCGACCCGGGCCGAACTGCCGCCGAGACTTGCTCCCTGCCCGCGGCCGGCGACGAACTCCTCATCGGCGCCGAAGTCGTGAACGAAGCCAAACTCGACGTCGGCCATCGATGAACCAGACGCGACGGCGATGCTGAGGCTGTGCGAGGGAATCGTGCGGCGGGCGTTGAGCGAGCCGTCGATCGGATCAATCACGACCCGGGCGCCGCCGCCCGAGCCGAAGCAGACTTCGCCGCGCTCCTCGGAGACGGCGACGAAGGAGGCCCCCTCGGCCGCCAGCGCATCGAGCTCGGCGAAAACCACGTCCTCGCAGCGGCGATCGATCGCAAGGGTATGGTCGCCGCCCTCCCCCACGCCCTCGTAGACCGTGCGTTCCTCGCTGCTCGCGGTGGCGTCGAAGATCGCCCTCTGGGCGGCGACGACGCGGCGGCAGATTCCCAGCCAGTCTGCGGAGAAAACGTCCATCGACCCGGATGCTACGTCGCGCTAGCGTTGGGCGATGCCTCAGCAACAGTCCACGGCGGAGCCCGAAGCGGCACAGCGCGAGCGCGCCGCCAAACACGGCGAGGGCTCGCTGCTGCTCCTCGGCGCCGCCGGCACCGGCAAGACCGAGCTGCTGGCGCGGCGGCTGGCCAGCCTCGTCGCCGGCGGTGTCGAGCCGGAGCGGGTGCTGGTGATCGGCTCGACCCGCGCCACCGCGCGGCGCCTTCGCGAGCGCTCCGAGGCTCTGGTCGACGGGCCCTTCGAGGAGCTCTGGATCGGCAGCTGGGAGACGCTCGGCGAGCGCCTGCTCCGCGAGCACTCCGAGGCGGCGGGTCTGGATCCCTTCTTCGACGTCCTCGGCCCGGCCGAGCGCCTGGCGATGCTGCTCGACCGGCTCGACCAGCTGCCGCTGCGGCGCCACGAGATCCGCGGCAACCCCGCCGGGCTCCTGGCTCGCCTGCTCTCGCGCATCGACTCCCTGAAGGCGGACCGGGTCGGGCCGACGAGCCTGGAGGAGCGCGCTCGCGGCGAAGAGAGCGCCGCCTCTGAGGAGGCCGATCGCGAGGCGGTCAGGCGCGAGCTCGAGTTCGCCGAGTTCTACACCGCCCACGACCGCATCCTCGCCGAGGCCGGCAGCCTCGACCGCGGTGACGTCTTCCTCGCTCTCGACTGTCTGCTCGCCGAGCGCCCCGACATCCGCCGCGAGATCGCGAAGCGCTTCACCTACCTGATGGTGGACGAGCTCGAGGAGACAACCCGAACCCAGCGAGCCATCCTTGAGGCCCTTTCCAGCGACAACTCGAACCACCTCTACGCCCTCGAGGTATCGAGCCCCGACGATCGGCCGGAGGGTGAAGCCCCGCCCCCGAGCGCCTGGTTCCACGATCTCCATCCGGCTGGCGAAGTGGTGGTTCTGGAGCAGAGATTTCGCGAGCCGCGGCTGCGCTTTTGGAGATGCGGCAACGAGCGCGCGCAGGCGCAGGCCGTGGCTCGAGATATCGAGCACCTGGTTACGGCCGGGGCGGCGCCGGAGCAGATCTGCGTTCTCCTCGCCGACCCGGCCCGCGAAGGCGGCGCGGTCGCGGCGGCGATGGAGGAGCGCGGCATCCCCTTCCACCTCTCCGGCCCCACCGCCCTCTTCCAGCGGCCCGAGGTCCGCGACGCGATCGCCTGGCTTCGCGTCCTCGCCGACCCCGACGACTCGGCGGCGGCGGCGCGGGCGCTTACCCGGCCGCCGATCGAACTGCGGCCCGGCGACCTGGCGCGGCTGACGACGATCGCGCGGCGACGCAAGCTCGACATGGTCGGCGGTTGCGAAGCCGCGCTCGACAGCCCCCAGTTCCAGCCCGAGGCGCGGGAGCGGATCCAGGCCTTCCTCAAGCTCTACGGCGCCGCCTCGGCGGCGATGGAGGAGCGGCGCGCGGACGTCTTCGTGCGACGGCTGATCGAGCGGGTGGGGCTGCGACGCCAGCGCCTCTTCGCCGCCCAGCCCGAGGTGGCCGAGCGCCTGCTCGGGCTCTCGCGCCTGGCGGAGTTGGCGACGGCGTGGGCCCGACGCGAGCCGCACGGCTCGACCCGCGGCTTCGTCGCCTATCTCAGCGCCGTCGCCGAGGCCGGGGTCGAGCCGGCGGGAGGAGAGGAGCCGCCCGCGCCGGGTTCCGTGCGCGGCATGGCGCTCGAGGCGGTCAAGGGCATCGGCTTCGACCACGTCTTCGTGCTCGGGCTGGAGGCCGAGCACGACTGGTCGCGGATCGGCTGGCCGGCCCGCAGCGGACTGGTCCTCTCGCGCCTGCAGCGCGGCGACGAAGGCGAGGCCCGTCCCTCCCGCTTCTACGAGGACGCGCTGGCGGCGGCGGAGGCCGAGGAGGAGGAGCACGAAGAGGAGCTGTTCGGGCCGGCCGAGGGCCTGCACGCGACCTACCGCACCCTGCGCGAGCAGGTCCTCGAGGCATCCTGGCGAGCCGGCCGCGAGCTCTCCGAGCCGCGCCTTGACACCGCGATCGACGTCAACCGGGCGATCGCCCGTTACCTGGAGCTGCTGAAGCTGGCGGCCCTGGCCCAGCGCCCCGGCAACGAGCCGACCGCGGAGGCGATCGAGGCGGTCAACGGCCTCCTGCGCCAGGTCGCCACGCCCGAGCAGCAGGCCGAGTTGGACGCCTCCTCACTCGACTCCTACCTGCTCGATTCCGAACAGGAGCGCGGAAGGCGCCTCGAGCTGATCGCGGCCCGCGCGGAGCCCTCGCTGGAGGCTTTCCTGCCGCGTCGCGGCGACGGCAGGCTCAGCCTCTCCGCCTCCGACCTCAGCCTCTACCTGACCTGCCCGCTGAAGTACAAGTTCGCGCGGGTCTTCGGCATCCCCCAGGAGCCGACCATCAACCAGCGCTTCGGCATCCTCGTCCACAACGTCCTCGAGCGCTTCCACAAGGAGCCGCCGGAGAACGACGACGAAGGCCTGCGCCAGCTGACCAACCTGTTCGAGACGGGATGGCGGCGGACCGGCTTCGGCACGACCGACGACGAGCTCCAGTTCCGCGACCGCGCTCGCGAAGCGCTGCGCCTCTACTGGGAGCGCGAGCGGGTCGCCGAGGGAGAGCCGGTCTGGCTCGAGCGCAAGTTCGACTTCAAGGTCGGCGAGCACCACGTTCGCGGCCGGGTCGACCGCGTCGACCGCTTGCCCGACGGCGACTACGAGCTGATCGACTACAAGACCGGCGAGCGCAAGACCGAAGCCGACCTCGAGAGCGATTTGCAGCTGGCCCTCTACCGCCTCGCCGCGCGGGAGGCGTGGGAGATCGAGGCCAGCACCGGCAGCTATTACTACGTGCTCGACGCCGACAAGGTCGCGGCGCCGACCAAGCCCGGCGACGCCGAGCGGGTCGAGCGGACCGTCCTCCAGGTCGGCGAGGGCATCCTCGGCCAGGACTTCGAGCCGCGCCCCTCGCCGGCGGTCTGCAGCTGGTGCGACTACCGCCTCATCTGTCCTGCCGCCGAGTCCTAGAAAGGCCGGCTAGCGGCCGTTGCCGCGCTGGCGGAGGAAGCGCTGAAACTCGCGGGCGATCGCGTCGGCCGAGGGAAGCTCCTCGCCCTCGGCGGTCAGCAGGTCGACCTGTTCGGCCTCGATCCTCGCGACGAGCTCCTCGATCTCCGGGTTGGCGGCGACCGCACGGCCGATCTGCTCCTCGTAGTCGGTCGTTTCTTCCTCCAGCTCGGAGGCCTCGACGGCGATCCCGGTCAGGCCCTCGAGACGGCGCAGCAGCGCCAGCGCCGCCTTCGGGTTGGGAACGGCGGCGACGTAGTGGGGCACCGCCGCCCAGAGCGACGCTGAGTCGATCCCGGCCTGGCGACAGAGGTCGTGGACTACGCCGGTGATCCCGGTCGGGCCTTCGTAGTTCGATCGCTCCAGCTCCAGGGCGTCGACGAGCTCTGGGCTGGAGGCGAGGCCGGTGATCGGCACCGGCAGCGTGTGGGAGACCTCCGCGATCAGCGCCCCGAGGGTGATCACGAGCTCGATGCCAAGCGCGTCGGCAGCGGTCGCGATCGTCTCCGAGAAGGTGCGCCAGCGCAGGTTCGGCTCGGTTCCGTCGAGCAGGACCAGGTCCCGATCGGCGCTGGGCACCCTTGCGGCGATCAGGTTGTTCTCGGGCCAGTCGATCCTGCGCGTCTCGCCTTCCTCCATGCTGATCGTCGGCCGGGTCGACTGGAAGTCGAAGTAGTCCTCGGGGTCGACTTTGGCGATCAACTCCCCGTCGAGCGAGTTGGCGATCGCGCAGAGGGCGGTCGAAGCGGCGGCCGCGGCGTCGTTCCAACCGCGAAAGGCGCAGACCAACACCGGAGAACGCAAATGGGGCAGATCGCCTTCCCAGGTGAGCGAATTCACGTTCTGAGCGTAGACGATGACCATGCCCGCCCGGCGATTTCGAGGGCTTCTTTCCCGCCGCGCAGAGCTACTGCGCCGAGCGCGCGCGGCGAATCAGCTGCGCGGCCATGAACAGCGCCAACGCCGCGAAGGAGAGCTGCAGGGCGCGCTCGGAGACGTGGTTGGCGACGGCGACCCCGATCAGCACACCGAGCGGCGATAGGGCACCGATCACCAGCGCCTCCCGGACCCTGACGTTGCCATAGCCGTTCTGGCGGATCGCGCCGACCAGGGCAACGATCACGATCATCAGCAGCGAGGTCGACTCCGCCTCAACCTGGGAGAGGCCGAGGAAGATCGTCAGCGCCGGCACGAAGAGGACGCCGCCCCCGACGCCGACCAGGCCGCCGGCGAGACCCCCGGCGACCGCGATCAGGGCGGCGAGAACCTCGTTCATTTCAGAATCAACTCGATCGCGATAGCGATCAGCAGCGCCGCGAAGAGGTAGGACACCGCCCGCTGGGGGATCCGCTGCTGAATCGCCGTCCCGATGACGACGCCGAGGACTGCGGGGACCGCCAGCGCCAGCCCCGTCACCACCTGCACGTTGCCGTAGATCCCGCCCTGGGCGACCGCGCCAAGTGCCCCGATCAGGACGATCGCGGCGAGGCTGGTCCCGGTCGCGAGCCGCTCGCCGTAGGCGAACCAGAAGATCAGCAGCGGCACGATCACGGTGCCGCCGCCGACCCCGAAGAGGCCGCTGAAGGCGCCCGCGACGGTGCCGATCGCCGCCAGCTTCAGAGTGGTGCCCGAGCGCATCTCACCGGCGAGGGTCGACATGCGGCGATACTAGATGCCGTGCCTCGCGAATCTGAGACGGGCGAAGGCGCCTGGGCCACGCTGCTCGGCCCCTTGCGCGCCGACCCCACCCGAGCGGCGATCCTCACCGACGTCGACGGCATCCTCGGCGCGCGACGCCCTGGCGGCGCTGAGCGAGCGGTTCGGCTTGGTCGGCTGCGTCTCCGGCCGCCAGGCCGAGAAGACGCGCAGGTTGGTCGGGCTGGACGGGATCGCCTACGCCGGCAACCACGGGCTGGAGCTGCTCCTCCCCGGGGAGGAGCAGGCGCACCTCGATCCCTCCCTCGCCGGTCGCGAGCGGGAGGCGGCCGAGTTCATGGCCGGGATCGACGCAGCAAAGCTCACCGCGGCGGGGCTGCGGCGGGAGGACAAGGGAGCGATCCAGGCCCTCCACTGGCGCGGCGCCGAGGACGAGGCGGGCGCCGAGAGGCGCGCTCGCGAGATCGCCATCGCCGCCGGCAAGGCCGGCCTGGAACCGCGCTGGGGCCGCAAGGTGCTCGAGCTGCGCCCGGTCGGAGGCGGCGGCAAGGACGCCGCGGTTGCCTCGCTGCTCGCCGGTGAAGGGCTCGACCGCGCCGTCTATGCCGGCGACGACCGCACCGATCTCGACGCCTTCCGCCGCCTCGACGAGCTGCGAGACAGTGGCGAGCTCGTTGCCGCGGTGCGGGTCGGGATCCTCTCCCCGGAGGGACCGGCGGAGCTGACGGAGGAGTCCGACCTCGCGGTCGGCGGGCCTTCGGGCTGGCTGGCGATCCTCGAATGGCTGGCGGAATAGCGGGTGCCGTACTCCGACCTGCTTCGAGTCACCGTCTTCATCACCGGCGCCGAGGCAACGGTGCTGGGCGCGGTCTCCGCGCTCGGGGCGAATCGAGAAAACGACCCGACCACGATCCTGGTCGCGGCGGCCTGGTGGCTGATTTCACTCGCCATCGGCCTCTACCTGGGCCGCCCGGCGCGCGCCGCCGAGGAGATGCGCGATCCCCTCTCCCGCGCCCGGACG
>DATAIY010000006.1:0-1718 GCA_036262475.1 Solirubrobacterales bacterium | reverse complement strand
CTCGACCTCGACACCGCCGGGCGCTGCACCGCGAGGCTGTTGGCGCCTTGGCAGACGCTGGAACCGATCTCGATTCGGCCCTATGAATCCGGGGAAATCGCCGCGGGCGTCGCGGCGGCACGCCAGTTCATCGCCTCGCGCCCGGGCGAGCTCGCCGCCTGGCTCGGGTCCCCGCAACCGAAACCCGCCCCCGGCGAACGCCTCTGGCCGGGAAAAGGACCGTCACCCTCGCCCGGCACCGGGACCCCTACCGGTACCAGTGTTTCGCCTGGCCCGGAACCCGCGGCTTTGGTCCCGGCCTTGCGCTTCGGCCGCGTCGCCGTCAAGGGCGAAAACCTGATCGTCCGGCTCGCGGCTTTTGCCGGCGGCGAGGTCCACCTCCGGGGCACGATCGACAGCCGGGGCGGAACGCTGGGCGCATGCGGCGCGACGGCGACGGCTGCCTCTTCGGGTCCGCTCACCCTGCGCTGCCCGCTCGAGCCCACGGTTCGCCGGCGCCTTGAAGCGAGATGGCTGATGCTCCACCTGCTGGCTCGGTTCTCGCCGCCAACCGGGACCCCGGAGAATATCGCCGGCATCTACAAAGTCCCGAGGTCAGTGGCGGAGAGCAGCCGCCACTGGCCGCCATAGAGTTGTTGGGTGAGCGCCGACGCCCCCCAGCTGTTCCTGATCGACGGCAACTCGCTCGCCTACCGCGCCTTCTTCGCGCTGCCGGAGTCGATTGGGACCAGCGATGGCCGCCCGACCAACGCGATCTATGGGCTGGCCTCGATGCTGGTCAAAGTCATCGACGAGCACCATCCGCAGGGGGTCGTCGTCGCCTGGGACGCGGGGATGTCGGGCCGCGAGGTCACCTACGACCTCTACAAGGCCCAGCGCAAACCGCGCCCCGACTTACTGCGGGAGCAGTGGCCGCACCTGATGCCGCTGGTCGAGGCGTTCGGCTACACCAACGTCAAAGTCGAGGGATTCGAGGCCGACGACGTGATCGCCTCGCTGGTCCGCCAGGCGCGCGAGCAGGGGATCGAGGTGATGGTCGTGACCGGGGACCGGGACGCCTACCAGCTGGTAGGTGAGGGGGTGCGGGTGATGAGCACCTCCCGCGGAATCACCGAGACCAAGATCTACGATAGCGCCGCGGTGCTCGAGCGCTACGGGGTGGCGCCGGAGCTGGTCACCGACCTGATGGGACTGCGCGGGGACACTTCGGACAACATCCCCGGCGTGCCCGGGATCGGCGAGAAAACCGCCTCGCAGCTGCTGCAGCGGTTCGGTTCCCTGGAGGAGGTGCTGGCGAACGTCGACGAGATCTCCGGCGCCAAACGCAAGCAAAACCTGACCGAGCACGCTGACGATGCCCGCATGTCGAAGGATCTGGCGACGCTCCAGTACGACATCGAGACCGGGGTCGATCTCGCCGCGGCGATGGAATCCGAGCCCGACCGCGGCGCCCTGCGCGACTTCATGCGCGAGTTCGAGCTGCGGGCGGTGCTGGAGCGGCTTGAAGAAGCGCTGCCGGAGGGCGACGCCGTGCCGGGGCGGAAGGTCGAGACCGAGCTCGAGATCGAGGCGGTGGAGGGCACGCCTGAGGACATCGGGGAGGGGACGGTGGCGCTGGCGATCGACGGCGAGCGTTGGGCTGCCGCCGACGGGGAGCGGATTCTCACCGGGACCTCGACCCAGGACGAGCTGGTGGTGGCGCTGGCCGGCCGCCGCCG
>DATAIY010000005.1:0-1641 GCA_036262475.1 Solirubrobacterales bacterium | reverse complement strand
CTAGGGGGTCGTCGGCTGCAGCCCGAACAGATCGAAGTAGCCGATCAGGTAGAGGCGCCGGCCGTCGGAGACGACCGGCGTGTAGCCGGCCTGGTGCAGCTCGAAGGTCTTCTCGTGGCTGCGGGCGTCGATGCCGATCGTGTCCTGGGTCTTGAAGCTCGAGGTGTAGATCGTGTGGCCGATCACCGTTGCCGTGCCCGGCACCGGGCCGCCGACCTCATAGCGCCAGCGCTGCTTGCCGGTCAGCGCGTCGAGGGCGTAGAGGCGGCCGTTTTCGGAGCCGATGTAGACGCTGGGCGGCGTCCCCGGGACCGCGGCCACCGCCGGCGAGCCATAGACGAAGTCGTTGGTGGGGAAAGACCAGGAGACCTTGCCGGTTCCTTCGTCGAAACCGAACACGGTCCCGTCGTTGCGAGCGGCGTAGACGTGGCCGAAGGCGATCGCCGGCGAGGAGAAGAAGCCGCCGGAGCCGAAGGGCGGGACCTTGGTCGTGTTGGTTCGCCAGATCGGCTTGCCGGTCGCGGCGTCGAGCGCGAACATCGCTCCCTCGTAGTCGGCTACGTAAAGGCGGCCGTCGTGGTAGCTGGGGCTGGCTTTGATCGCCCCTGGCGAATTGAACTGCCAGCGGACCTTGCCGTCGGAGGCACGCACCGCGACCACGTTGGTCTCGTCGGTGCCGAGGTAGAGCGTGCCGGCGACGGCCATCGGCGAGGATTCGAGATGTGAGTGGAGATTGCGCTTCCACTCCTGCTTGCCGGTGGACGCGTTGACCGCTACGAGGTCGCCGCCGAGGTAGGCGAAGTAGACCTTGCGTTCGTAGTAGACCGGGGCCGTGACGTCGGTCGGCTTGCCGTGGTTGCGCGGGTCGACGATCCGTTCCCAGAGGATCTTGCGGTCGCGCAGGCGGACCGCTTTTGCGTTTCCGAACTTGTTGACCACGTAGGCGACGCCGTTGGCGATCGCCGGCGGGAACTCGATCAGCCCGTTGGTGTCGATCGACCACGCCTGGCGCAACGGCGGGTCGAGCACGCGCCGGTTGGCGGGGAGGTAATGGGTGCGCTCGGGCACCCGGCCGAACAGCGGCCAGCTGACGAGTCCCGCGGCTTTCGCGCTCGGGCCCTGGTCGCCGGAACCGCCTTCGCCGGAACTGCCGCCGCAGCCGGCAAGCGCCAATATGCCGATCGCCAGCGCCAGCAGGGTGGGGGCGAGAGGTCTTGCGGAGGCCGTGCGCATCGAGTCATTCTCCATCGGCGGCGAGGCGGTCGATCTGAACGGCTGGGTGGGCTATCTGGACGAAGATGGAGAGCGGCGGACGGGAATCGAACCCGCGTCATCAGCTTGGAAGGCTGAGGCTCTACCGTTGAGCTACCGCCGCGCGTCCGGGGAGCCTAGCCGCCGGTACGCGGATTCGTCAGAATGGTCTTCACCCCACGGGGAGTGGCGCAGTCTGGTAGCGCACTCGGCTGGGGGCCGAGCGGTCGCAGGTTCAAATCCTGTCTCCCCGATTCTTCAGAGCTGGCTTCGGAAGCGGGCTCTGGTCCGATTCGCCGATCCGCTCTCGAAAGCCCAGTGGTACCGGCGTTGGTACCAACGAGCATCTGGGGTCCGGCCGTCTCGTCATTCTTCACTCAAGAATGACCC
>DATAIY010000004.1:0-6956 GCA_036262475.1 Solirubrobacterales bacterium | reverse complement strand
GGTGAGGTCAAGGTCAGGATCGATCCCAAGGCCCGCAAGCGGGTCAAAGATCGCCTGCGCCGTCTCACCTCGCGCAGCTGGGGCATCTCGATGGAGCGGAGGATCGCTGCGATCAACCGCTTCAGCCGCGGATGGTCGGCCTACTTCGCGTTGGCCGACACGCCCTCGGTCTTCGAGGAACTCGATGAGTGGTTGCGCCGCCGGCTGCGGCAGGTGCGCTGGAAGGAGTGGAAGAAAATCCGCACCAAACACCGCAACCTGATCGCCACCGGCATTCCCGACGGCAAGGCCTATGAGTGGGCCAACAGCCGCAGGGGGTACTGGCGGGTGTCGGGGTCGTGGATTCTCACCCGCGGCCTCCCCAACGCCTATTGGCGCGAGCAGGGACTGCTCGGCTTCACCGATCCCTACCGCCGTTTCCGGGATGCGACGCGAACCGCCGGATGCGGACCCGCACGTCCGGTGGTGTGGGAGGGGCCGGGGTAAGCCCGGCCCCTACCCGATTTGCCGCGACGGCACCGCTGGCTGCGCGGCCAGGCGCCCTATATGCTGCCCGGTCGATGGACCTGACGCTGTCGCCATCGGAGGAGGAGTTCCGCAAAGAGGTTCGCGCCTGGCTGCAGGAGAACCATCCCGGGCCCGAGCCCGACGGCGGGCTCGACGAGGTGATGAGCTTCCGGCGCGAGTGGCAGCACAAAATGCACGCCGCGGGCTGGGCCGGAATCTCATGGCCGAAGGAGTACGGAGGCCGCGGCGCGACGATGATCGAGCAGGCGATCTTCGTCGGCGAGGCCGCCCGTCAGCAAGCCCCCAGCCCGGCCAACCTGCTCGGCCTGGCGATGGGCGGCCCGGTCGTGATCGCCCACGGCACCGACGAGCAGAAGCAGCGCTATCTGGAGCCGATCCTGACCTCGGACGAGATCTGGTGCCAGGGCTTCTCCGAGCCCGAGTCGGGCTCGGACCTCGCCTCGCTGAAGACCCGCGCGGTCAAGGACGGCGACGAATGGGTCGTCACCGGGCAGAAGGTCTGGACCACGTTCGCCCAGTACGCGAAGTGGTGCATGCTCGTCGCCCGCACCGACCCTGACGCCGCCAAGCACCAGGGCCTCACCTACTTCCTGATGGATATGGAGCAGGAGGGCGTCCAGGTGCGCCCGCTGGTCCAGATCACCGGCGAGGGCGAGTTCAACGAGATCTTCATCGAGGAGGCCCGGATCCCCGACGCGAACGTCGTCGGCGGCGTCGGCAACGGTTGGGGCGTGGCGATCACGACGCTGATGAACGAGCGCGCCGGCCTCGCCTTCGGCGCCATCTCTCAGATCCAAAACAGCCTCGGCCGCCTCGCCAAGCTCGCCGCCGAGGTTCGAGTCAACGGCGGCACCGCGGCGGACGACGCCTACTACCGCCAGCGGATCGCGCAGCTCCACATCGAGGCCGAGGCGATGAGGCTCAACGCATACCGCGGCCTGACCAAGACGATGCAGTCCGGCATCCCCGGCCCGGAGGGCTCGCTCGGCAAGTGGCAGTGGGCCGAAATCAACCAGGGGTTGACCGAGTTGGCGCTGGAGATCGAGGGCGCCTACGCGCCGCTGGCGCGAGGCGCCGAGCAGGCGATCGACAACGGCGCCTGGCAGTACGGCTTCCTGCGCTCGCGCGCCAACTCGATCGAGGGCGGCACCACCGACATCCTCAAGAACATCATCGCCGAGCGCGTGCTCGGCCTGCCGAGGCTGCGCTAGCCGGAAAGCCGACCGTGTACTTCGACCTCACCGACGAGCAGCAGGCGATCAAGGCGACCGCGCACGACTTCCTCTCCTCGCGCTTCAAATCCGAGCGGATCCGCGAGCTGGCCGCCAGCGAGGACGGCTTCGACGCCGCCGGCTGGGCCGAGATGGCGGAGTTGGGCTGGACCGGCCTGGCGCTGCCGGAGGAGTGGGGCGGACAGGGGCTCGGCATCGTCGAGCTGGCGGTCCTCTTCGAGGAGATGGGCTATGCCCTTGCCCCCTCGCCACTGTTCTCCAGCACGATCGTCGGCCTCGCGCTCACCCACTGCGGCTCCGACGACCAGCGCGACCGTTATCTGCGGCCGCTCGCCGCCGGAGAGCGACGTGGCACCCCGGCGCTCTGGGACGTCGGCTCGCCGGCGAGCCCGGGCGGCTTCACGATGGAGGCTAGGGCCGACGGCGAGGGCATCGTCCTCGACGGCGTCAAGGCGCTGGTTCTCGACGCCGCCAGCGCCGATTTCTTTGTCGTCTCGACTTCCGACGGCCGGCGCCACCTGGTCGAGCGCGACGCCGAGGGCGTCAGCGTCACCTCCGAACCCTCGATCGACCTCACCCGCCACTTCTCCTCGGTCGCTTTCAACGGCGTCCGCGTCGCCGCCGCCGACAGCCTGCCGGGGGAGGCGGCCGACTACTTCCCGGTCTTCTTCCGCCTCTGCGTCGCGCTCGCCGCCGAGTCGACCGGGATCGCCCAGCGGACGATGGAGATGGCGGTCGCCTATGCCAAAGACCGGCAGCAGTTCGGCCGGCCGATCGGCGCCTACCAGGCGGTCTCACACCGCTGCGCGCAGATGCTGCTGGAGACCGAGAACGCTCGCTCGACGGTCTACGGCGCCGCCTGGGCCGCCGACGCCGAGCCGGAGTCGCTGCCGCTCGCCGCCTCGATGGCCAAGGCCTACGCCTCCGACGTCGGCTGGCGCGTCCCCAACGCCTCGATCCAGGTGCACGGCGGTATCGGCTTCACCTGGGAGCACGACCTCCACTTCTTCCTCAAGCGCGGCCGCGCCAACGCGGCGATCTTCGGCGACGCAAAGTGGCACCGCGAACGGGTCGCCGACGCCGTGCTCGCGCCCGCCGCCGAGCCCGCAGCCGTCTGACTGGGGCTGGGATGAGCGCGCTCGACCGCATCTCTGTCGCCGCGATCGGCAACTCGGTGGCCGACCTCGAGGCGGAGACGCTGCGAGCCGAGGCGGCCGGCGTCGAGTGCGTCTGGGCGCCGGAGCTGTTCCGCAGCGCCGTCACCCAGGCTTCCTTCCTGGCGGCGAAGACCGAGCGGATCGGTATTGCCACCGGGATCGTCTGGGCGTTCACCCGCAGCCCCTTCATCCACGCGATCACCGCGCTCGACATCGACGAGATGTCCGGCGGGCGCTTCCGCTTCGGGATGGGGGCCGGGGTCAAACGCCTGAACGAAACCTGGCACAACGCCAACTACGGAAAACCGGCGCCGCACCTGCGCGAGGCGATCGAGGCGACGCGCCTGATCATGCGGCAGGCCAGCGCCGGCGAGCCGATCCGCTACGAGGGCGAGTACTACGACATCGACATCAAGGGCTGGGTGCGGCCGCACGAGGCGCCGCGCGAGGCTGTGCCGATCTACACCGCCGCCGTCCAGGCGGGGATGGCGCGGATGGCCGGCGACGTCGCCGACGGCTTGATCGGTCACCCCATCCAGAGCCTGCGCTGGATCGACGAGGTCGTCGTCGATGCCTTCGAGGCCGGCCTGCGCCGCTCGGGCCGGGAGCGCAGGGACTTCGACTACCTGCCGACCGTCTGCTGCGCGATCGACGACGACGAGGGTCGGGCGATCGAGATGGCCCGCCGCACGATCTCCTTCTACGCGACGGTGAGGACCTACATGCCGCTGTGGGAGATGCACGGCTTCGCCGACAACGCAACCGCCGCCGGCGATGCCTTCCGCCGCGGCGACCTCGCCGCCGTCCCAGCGGCGATCAGCGACGAGATGGTCGAGACCTACTGCGCTACCGGCCCCCTCGACAAGGTCCGGGCCAGGGTGGAAGAGACGGCCGAGCGCGCCGACGGCCTCTTCCTCACCCCTCCGACCTACTTCATCTCGGCCGAGGAGCTGAGCGAGTTCCAGGGCCGGATCATCGACGCCTTCGGCCCCACCGCCTGACCGCGCCGCCGGAATCCCGTCTGCTCGAAGTCCTCGATCGCGTACGCGAGATCCCGGAGGGGTTCGTGCGGACCTACGGCGACGTCTCGCCGGGCGCGCCCCGCTTCGCCGGGACGGTTCTCTTCGGTGTCGACGAGTCGGACCTGCCCTGGTGGCGGGTCGTCCGTGCCGACGGCTCCCTCGCCAAGGGCGCTCGCCAGCGACAGCTGCTGGTCGCCGAGGGAGTCCCCTTCCACGGCGAGCGCGTCGACATGAGCGTCGCCCGGGTCACCGCCTGAATCTGGAGCGGCCCGGCGCGCACATCGGTGGCGCGCCGGAAGTGCGTCCGACTATGGGCAGACGACGATCAGGTGGAAGTCGGCGTCTTCGTTGGCGCCGGCTTTGTCCCGGGTGTGGACTTCGACCGCGTTCGGGTTCGCGGGCGAGATGTTCGTCTGCGCGTAGCCCGAGTTCGGCACCGTCGTGCCGGTGTTGTTGCGAGCGGCGATGTTGGCGCAGCCCGACACGTTCACCGGGAAGATCACGTTGACGGCGCCGCCGCCCTCGGTCGCGGTGATGCCGGCGTCGCTGGCCCGGGCGAGCGTGGCGTTTCCGGGGCTGGCGGGGTTGTTTACGACGGCCCAGTAGGTGTGCGCGGCGCGCTTGGCCGAGGGCACGACGCCGAGCTTGTTGACGTTGATCTGGTAGCCGGTCAGCGTCTTCTGCTTCAGCTTGCCGCCGCCGATCGACTGCTTTTGGATCGAACCGCCATTGATCGACTGGGCCGCGTAGGCGGTCCCGCCGAGGGCGATGACCAGCGCGAGGATCGCGATGATCATCGACGGTGACGGACGCCTGTTCTTGAGAATGCTCATCTGGACTCCCTTCCAGTTGGGGCGTGAAGGTGACCTACCCCGCAACCGCCACACGACTCCGGTTGCATGCCTCTCGGGCAGGTAAAACCAGGTAACCCGGCCGCGGCGCGGAAGCTGCGGTTCGCGCTACTGGGGGAGCGCGGAGACGAAGCGATCGAAGGCGGCGATGTCGGTGACCGCGGGGCCGTGGCCGGGCAGGATCAGTGATGGGTTGAGGTCGGCGAGCTTGCGGATCGAGCGGCGGTTCTCGGCCGGGTCGTAGGTGAAGATCGGCGGCGGCTCTTTGATCCCCGGCAGGGCGGTGGCGTAGCTCATGTTGCGGATCACGTCGCCGCAGATCGCCACGCGGTCGGACTCGCGAAAGAAGATCACCTCGCCACGGGCGTGGCCGGGGGCGTGGACGACCCGGAAGCCGGCGACCTCGTCTCCTTCCTCCAACACTCGGTCGACCTTGTATGGAGGGCCTTGCCAGATCTTTCGGATCACCCGGTTGACGGGGTTGCTCGCCGCCGCCTCCTGCATCGGGCGCTTGCCTTCCATCGCCTCGACGTCATCTGCGTGGCAGGCGAGCGGGACGCCGCGCGCCTCGCAGACGTCCTTGGCGACCCCCTGGTGATCGGGGTGGACATGGGTCAGCGCCAGCATCGAGATCTCCCGCCCCTGCAGCTCGGCGAAGATCCGCCGCCTGTCCCAGCGTCGGCCGGCGTCGATCAGCACGTCCTCGGCGAGGTAGACGTTGATGCTTGGGGCTGGGAACTCCTTCAGGCGCCAGACCCCGGGAGCCAGGTACTTCAATGGCCGATTCCCAGGGTGCCCCTGGGGTCGCCGCTGTGCTCGGCGAGATCTTCCAGGCGGGCGATCTTGCGCTCGCCTTCGAGCCGGGCCGGGTGCTCGGTGGGCAGGGGCTCGATCAGGCGCCGGATCCGGTTGCGGACCTGGAGCGCGAAGTGGGGGGTCGAGGCGCCGGCGAGAGCACGGATGTCCTCGGCGGTGACCTCCTGCGCCTGGCCGAGCAGCTCGGGGGTCTCCGATTCGCTCACTGTTCCCCGCCGCCGATCTTGGCCAGCTCCGCCAACTCGTTCACTTCGGCCTGCTGGGTCACGTCGATGGCCTCCTGGTCGCCAATCACCCACACGTGGTTGTAGAAGGCGCGGGTCGGGTTGGTGGTGTAGCCGGGCTTCACGTCGAGAAAGTAGCTGCGCAGTTCCGCGGGCAGCCTAGCGGCGCTGTCGGTGAGCAGCAACGGGCCCCAGGTGCCCGAGGCCGAGAGCGGCGCCGCCACGGCCGCGTCGATCGGCGAGTCGCTGCGGGCGAGGACGAAGCCGTGACCGGGGTCGTTGACGTTCCAGCCGAAGTCGCCGGCGCCGTAGCGGGCGAAGGCGATCGCGTTGGCGACCGGGTTCTCGCCGGAGATCCGCTTGACCCGCTTGTCGATTGTGGCGATCTTGTGGAGGACTGCCGCGGAGATCGCCGAGGAGGGCCCGAGGATGTAGATCGGCAGGCCGGTGTGCCGCTTCAGGGCGGTTTCGGTGGCCGCCGGCAGTTCGTCGGTGCCGGCGAAGAGGACCGGGTCCCCCGAGCGAGCGGCCCAGGCCGCGGCCGGCATCGCGAATTCGGGTTTGGCACTGGGGGCGATCAGGATGTGGGATGGGGCCGAGCCGAACAGGCGGTCGCGCAGCGTGGCGATAGCCGCCGCCTCGGCCGCTCCCGTGCCGGCGCGGACCTCCGTCGCCTTCGTGCCGCTGGGGACCGAGACGTCGCCGACCGCGAAGGCGCCGGCGCCCGCCGCCGAAGGATCCTCGCCCGAGACCGCCGCCTCCCAGACCGCCGAACAGCTCGGCTACCCCTCCTTCGCAACGAACGACACGACCAGGGTCGGCGGCACCGAACCCGCATCCAATGCGGCCGCGGTGGCTCTGGCCGTGTTCCCCTCCACCAACGCGAGCCAGCGGCCCACCGCGGTGACTCTGGTCGGCGAAGACGACTGGCAGGGGGCGATCGCCGCCTCGGTGCTGATGGCGGCGCCGGTGCGGGCGCCGCTGCTGATCTCCAATCCCGACGGGGCGCCGGACCCGACCTCCGAAGCGCTGAGCGCACTCGACCCGCAGGGCAACCCCGCCACCGGCGGCGCCGGCGCCTTCGCGGTCGGCGACGTCTCGGTCCCCAGCGGCACGAAGGCGACGG
>DATAIY010000003.1:0-2850 GCA_036262475.1 Solirubrobacterales bacterium | reverse complement strand
GTGTGATGGTGGACCCAGGGCAGGCCGGCTGCCTCGCGGCGGGATCCAGCACGCCTCGGGCAAGGTTCGGGGGCGGTAGGGCGACTCCGGTGGGAGACGGGAACACCGGGGCCCTTGGGCCGCGGTAGTTATCACGTCGATGGGCCAGCAGGCGAGCGCTCATCGCCTTGGAGAGAGGAATGTCGCGGCGGGCAGCACCGCTCTTCAGCTTCCGGCGCTTCCCCCGGTAGACCTGCCCTCTTATGTGGACCTAACATTCTCGCCAGGTCGACGTGCTCCGCGTCAGGCCGGCGGCCTCGCTGATTCGAAGGCCGGTGTGGGTCAGCAGCTCATAGAAGAGCGTCCACTCCTCGGGGATCGCGGAGAGCATCAGGCCCAGCTCCTCGCGGTTAAGGGCCTTGCCAGCGTTGAACTCAGAGCCCTCGTCCTCGGCGGCCGGGATTCGGACGCCCTGTGCCGGGTTCGAGCGCAGCAGGCCGCCCTCGAGCGCGATGACGAACATTACCGACACCGTCGAGCGCACCTTCTTGATCTCCGTCGTGGACTTCCCGCCTCGACGAGGCGCCCCCAGTGAATCCTGCACTTCGGCGGGCTCGACATCAGCCAGCTTCCACGTCCCCCACTTCTTGAGGACGTGTGCGGCCATCACCCGCCGGTACTCGTCGCGGCTCGTCTCGCTGAACCCTCGAGACGTCCGCCCTGCATAGCTCTCAAACCACTCCTCGAAGTACTCGCGGAACCGAACTCGGGCTACGGGTCGCCTGTCGCCCGACTCGCGGCTTCCCTTCGCCTCTCTCGCCTCCGCATAGGTCCGAAAGGTTTCGGTCTCCTGCTTCCCCCGGTGGCGCCAGACGAAGACGTGGGAGCAATCGCAGCGACCGCCGGCACAGCCCTTCGGGTGGCGCCGGAAGATCCCCGGGGTCGGGGTCTGGTGAGCTTGGCCATCAGTCGCCCCCATCGATTAGTCGGTCCAATCGAGCAAGAACGTGGCGCCCACCTTGATTTAGGGCTTCGTGGAGACCGTCTCGCTCCTCCACCCCAAGAGCGAAGTGATTGTCTGGGTCGCTGGCATGGACAACGTGCCAGTCGCCAGGGACGTTCATCTGCTCGCCGCCGATTTCGGCCGATTGCGGTCCCTGCCAGTAGACGACCGCGACGATCTGGTCCGCCATCACACAAAGGAAGGCTGCATCCCCTGCCTCGATCCAATGCGTTCTCCGCTCCTCAGAGGCCATCAGCGCCTCCTATCGTCACCTGCATTGGGTCCACCAGCACGAACCGGATTCGCCAAACCGGGAGCTCGGGGTCGAACTTGCCGTAAAGCTTGGTCCAATCGCGGCGGAAATCGCTCCAGCTTTCGTAGCCCTCGGCCTCGGCCTCACTTTCGCAGTAGGCCGGGTTTCCGAGAAACAGCCGTTCGCGCTGCGTGCCGATGATTCGGATGTAGCCGATGCCCTTTTTGCCACGACCGGACTGGATCGCGTAGGTATTCCCATGGCGGTAAGAGCAATACCGGGTGCGCGCGGGACGACGGGTCACCGTCTTTTCGCCGGTGAGGACCTTCTCGATCAACTCGGGTTTGAAGATCATGGTTGGCGGAAGCGGGGCCTCAGACCCTAGACCTTGCGCGCTACGCAGAGTGGTTCCAGTGCCCTAAAGTCGACCCCACCGATCGACGGGTCCGAAGACCCAGCCCCTACCGGTTTGGTGATCGCGGTGGCCATCAGCGCACCAGCCTTAGAACCTGCGCCACGGGGGATGGCGACTCCGGCGCCGCCACGGTCGCTCGCCGCCCCATGACGTCTCCCGGCGACGTCTATCACGCGCCGAGCCGTGCTCCCCAAGTTCGGGCAATCGCTGACGATGCGTCGAGCCACGACAAATGCCTTGTTAACGAGCCGCTGTTCCTCCGCGGTCAGGTGGTCCTCATACGCCATCAGATCGCCGCCGTCTTGTCCTCTGCCTCTTTGCCGCCCACCGTGGTAGTCCACCTGAAGACATCACAGGCCGCCGCAGTCGCCGTGCGTTCTATCTCGGAATCGGACGCGAGCGGGCTTGGCAACGCGAGCGGCCACCCACGCCATTCCTTATGTCCCTGCGTGAGAGAGCCGATCGAGCTCATCCGGCAAGTCGTGTCCCTCATCCTTGCTCTTGGCCCTCTCGGGGATCTCCCCCCAAAGACCAGGGCCGTGCTCGTTTTGAATCTGGCCGCAGATCTGCTCGGCGATCGTTACGGCGGTCATGGTGGCTCCTTCGTTGTCGTTGAAGACACCGAGAGCCACGACAGGCAAAGGTGGACATGGTGCGCCCGTGCCGGAGGTCAACTATCCGGAGCCGCGCCCCCGGCCGTTGTCGCGTCGCGGGGGTACTTACTGGCCGCGATCCTAGGCCTGCTCGGGGGCGATCGTCAAGGTTCCGATCCTCCAGGAGACCTGTATCGCGGTTTTTTGGGGAAGGCGGGTTGGGTAAAGGCAAACCGAGGCAGGAAGCAGCGAGGAGAAGGGAGGATCGTCCGAATGGCTTCCCAGACACGGGTTTTCATGGAAGTCGAGAAGGCGGGCCGAATAGCCGACGCGATCCTCGAAAGGCTCAGGGGGGTCTTCGGCGTCAGCGACCAGCACCATCTCGGACAGTTCGAGGTCCTGGTCGCAGATATCAACAGCGATGCGGCGCGGCAACGGATCGTCGCGGTCGCTGCCAGCGTCAATCTCAACTGGGAGAACCACGTGCACTTCGTCGATGCGTGAGCTTCGTAGCCTTGACCTCGATGCGAACATACGTTCGTGTCGACCCACGGCGAACTCCTCTCCCGCTTCCGCACCGCGATCGCCAAAGAGGAGCCCGATAAGG
>DATAIY010000002.1:0-4619 GCA_036262475.1 Solirubrobacterales bacterium | reverse complement strand
CGGGAAGGTGGAACGCGCCGGCGTAGTTCTTGCCCTGCGGCAGGTCGACACCGGTCTTGCCGCCGTAGGCGGAGTCGACCTGTGCGACGAGCGTCGTCGGCACCTGGACCACCGGCACCCCGCGCTGATAGAGGTGGGCGCAAAAGCCAGCGAGGTCACCGACGACGCCTCCGCCCAGCGCGACCACGTGGTCTTCGCGCGTCATCTCGCCTTCGGCGAGCGCTTCCAGAACCTTGGCGGCTTCGTCCATCGCCTTCGCCGTCTCCCCGGGCGCAACCTGGACCCGGCCCGAGAGTGGCTCCAGGCGGTCTCCGTAGAGCGCCATCGTGGTCGTGTCGCCGATGCAGAATCGCCGGCTCTCCAGCGGCCACCAATCCGCGTCGAGCAGGCCGCGCCCGACCAGAATCGGATACTCGCCGGAGTCGTTCACGGCCCAGAGCAGCTTGGTTCCGGCGGGGAGGTCGGCGAGCGCCTGGATCGCGGGCAGGGCGCGGGCGACGATCGAGCGGTGCCCCATCGGCACCACCGCGTCGGCCAGCTGCTCGTAGAGCGGCAGGCGCTCGTCCAGCAGCCGGCTGACGTCGGCGGCGCTGGTGGCGAGCGGGCGGTCGCTGTTGGCGATCCGGCGCCAGGCCTCCTTCGGATCGACCTGGAGCCAGGCGACGGTGTGGCGGCTGAGCGCGTCGCGGACCCGCGGCGAGAGGACGCTGCCGCCCCCGAGCGCGATCGCGCCGCCGTCGGCCTGCTCCAGCAGCGCGCCGACGAGCTCGGCCTCGCGGGCGCGGAAGGCCTCCTCGCCTTCGCGCTCGAACGCCTCGGCGATCGGTACCCCGAACTCGCGTTCCATCACGGTGTCGATCTCGGTCGTCTCCAGACCGGCCCGGCGGGCCGCCTCCAGCGCGGTGCTCTTGCCCGCCCCCATGAAACCGATGAAGACGATCGCCGGCTTCATCGGATCCTCACCCCTTGAAGTCGATGCGCTTCTTGTACGCGTCGACGGCGGCGAGGACGTCGTCGATGTGGTCGCCGCCGAACTTCTCGCGGTAGCAGCGGGCGAGGGTCAGGCAGACCATCGCCTCGGCGACCACGGCGGCCGCGGGGACGACGGTCGAGTCGGTCCGCTCGCGCAGCGCCTGCGCCGGCTCCTTGGTCTCGGTGTCGACCGAGCGCAGCGGCCTGGTCAGGGTCGAGATCGGCTTGATCGCGGCGCGGACCGAGAGCGGCAGCCCGTTGGTCATCCCGCCCTCGAGGCCGCCGGCGTGGTTGGACTCGCGGTAGTAGCCGCGCTCGGGCGAGTGGAAGATCTCATCGTGGGCCTCGGAGCCGGGGCGCCCGGCGACGTCCCAGGCTTCGCCGATCGCAACGCCCTTGACCGACTGGATCGAGGCGACCGCCCCGGCGAGGCGCCCGTCGAGCCGGTCTTCCCAGGAGATATGCGAGCCGAGGCCGGGGACGAGCCCGAAGCCGACCACCTCGAAGCTGCCGCCGAGGCTCTCGTTTGCCTTGCGCAGCCGGTTGATCTCCTCGACCATCGCCTTGCTCGCCTCGGAATCGAGGCAGCGGACCGGATCGTCGTCGACGCCGGCGAAGTCCTCGGGCCTGAGGTCGGCGCGCTCCGGCGCCCGTACCGAAGCGATCTGGATCACGTGGCTGTGGACCTTCACCCCGAGCGCGGTGAGGAAGCCGCGGGCGATCGTGCCGGCGGCCACCCGGGCCGCGGTCTCGCGGGCGCTGGCCCGCTCCAGCACGTTGCGGATGTCCGTGTGGCCGAACTTCTGGGCGCCAACGAGATCGGCGTGCCCGGGCCGCGGAAGGTGGACCTCTTCGGGCTCGAACCCCTCGACCGGCCAGGGGTTCATCCGCTCCTCCCAGTTGGCGTAGTCGCGGTTGGCGACGAGGACGGCGATCGGGCTGCCGAGGGTGCGGCCATGGCGAACCCCCGAGCGGATCTCAGCCGTGTCGGTCTCGATCCTCATCCTCCCGCCGCGGCCGTGGCCGAGCTGGCGCCGGGCCATGTCGAGGTCCAGCGCCTCGCGGTCGAGCTCGAGCCCCGCCGGCATCCCCTCGACGATCGCGACCAGTCCTGGCCCGTGCGACTCGCCTGCGGTGATGAAACGGAACGTCGTCATCGGCCGCCAAGGCTAGCGGCGCGACGTTTGGCGAGTTTTTCACCCCGTAGGGGGTGCAACTCGACAATCGATTGCTCAGGCACGGGCGGCGGCGCGCATCACGTCGATGGGGGGCTCGCGGCCGGTCCAGATCCGCAGCGAGAGCGCGCCCTGCTGGACCAGGACCTCGAGTCCGTCGACGACGGTTGCTCCGGCGTCAGCGGCGGCGCCAAGCAGCGGACTCGGCTGCTCGCCGTAGACCATGTCGACGACGACCTGCTCGGCGGCGAATCCACCGGCGCTGAGCGGCAGGTGCTCGAAGGGATCCTCGCCATGGAGGCCGACGGCGGTGGTGTTGACAATCAGGCCGTATTTGGCCTGGATAGGCGAGTCCACAGCGTTGCCGCCCAGTTCGGCGGCGACCATCGCCGCCCGCGCGCCGGTCCGGTTCCAGACGTCGACTTCGAAAGGCGGATGGCTTGCGTCGACGCTCGCGCCACCGGCCCCCAGCGCCCAGATCGCCGCCCGGGCGGCGCCGCCCGCCCCGAGGACCAGAGCCCGCCCAGTTCGCAGCGAGCCCCGCAGCGCCGCCAGCAGCCCTCCGCTGTCGGTGTTGTCAGCCGCAATCCGGCCAGCGGAGAAGCTCAGCGTGTTGGCGGCGCCGATTGCCTTCGCCGCCGCGCTCGACTCGTCGGCCAGCACCAGCGCCGCTTCCTTGTACGGGACGGTCACGTTTGCCCCGGCGAAGCCCGCCGCCGCCATCGCCCGCACCTTCACCTCGAAGTCCGGCGGCGCCACCTCGATCGCCTCATAGCTCCACTCCTCCCCCAGCCCCAGCGCCGCCAGGGCGGCGTTCTGCATCGCCGGCGAGCGCGAGTGCCCGACCGGGAACCCGATCACCGCCAGCCGCGGCACGTCTATTCCCCGCAGGTGCTCGGCGCGTTCCCGCCGGCTGCTTCGCGAGCCGATTCGTACTTTTCGACGTCTGCTTCGAATTCGGCTTCGGTCTTGGCGAAGGACAGTTCGTTGCACGATTCCGGATCATTGACGTAGAAGAGGTAGTCGGTCTTGGCCGGGTGCGCGGCGGCTTCGATCGAGGCCAGGCCGGGGCTGTTGATCGGCCCCGGCGGCAGGCCGGAGTTGGTGCGGGTGTTGTACGGCGAGTCGACCGCCAGCTGGGTTTCGGTCAGCGGTTTGGAGTAGTTGCCGGTGGCGAAGCGGATCGTCGCGTCAATCCCGAGGGGCATGCCTTCGTGCAGGCGGTTGTAGATGACCGAGGCGACCAGCTTGCGCTGCTTCGCCACCCCCGCCTCGCGCTCGATCATCGAGGCGATGGTGAGGACGTCGTAGACGGTCAGGTTCTTCGACTTCGCGTAGCTCATGCTCACGCCCTTGATCCGCTTCTTGAAGTCCTGCAGCTGCAGCTGGACCAGGTCCGCGACCGGCGCCTTCGGCTTCAGTTCGAAGGTGTCGGGGAAGAGGAAGCCCTCGAGGTTCTTCGCTCCCTTGCCGCCGTATTCGGCCGGCTTCAGGTACTTGGACTTGACGGTCGCCTTCGTGTAGCTGCCGGGCACGCCGTCTTCTTCCACCAGTTCCGCCGCCTGCGGGCGGCTGTATCCCTCGGGGATGGTGACGGTGGTGACGCTCTTTACCGGCGGCGTCGAGAGGGCGTCGATCGCGGCGCTGTAGCTCATCCCGTGGGCGAGGGTGAAGTGGCCGGCGTAGAGATCGGAGCGCTTGCCGTCGAGCGTGACCCGGACCTGGAACAGGGTCGAGCTGTCGATCACGCCCTTTTCGCCGAGCAGGTCGCCGACCGCGCTGACGCTCGAGCCCTTCGGGATCGTCACCTGGACCTTGCCGGTGCCGTCGCCGTGAAACGGCTGGAAGAGCGCGTAGAGGAACCAGACGACGACGATCGCCGCGATCAGGCCGACGATCCGGAACGGGTGGCGGCGCAGGGCACCGAAGAAGCCGCCGCCCTCTCCCCCGCGGCCGCCGCGACCACGGCGGCGCACGGACCCGGCCATCGCCGGATCGCCCTCGTCGCCGAAGCCCCAGTCCTCCTCGGGGGGCTCGGATTCCCAGCTCTGCTCGGCGGCGGGCTCGGGCATGACCGGCTCGGGAGCGCCGGCCGGCTCCGGCTGGGGCGCCGCGGGGCCGGTCGCCGCGAGCGCCGCGGCCGCGGTTGGTGGCGGCGCTTTTTCCTCTGGCTTCTCCGCTGCCTCCTTCTCGGCCGGTTGCTCCTCCGCCGGCGGATCCTCGTCCCAGAACTCCTGCTCGGGCGTGCGCGGCGGCTTCGGCGGCTCGCTTGGAGCCTTCGGCTCGGGAGGTGGAGGCGCTGCCGCCGCCTCCTTCTCGCTCTTCTTCGCTTCCCGCTGGCGGCGCTTCTCTTCGCGTTCGAGCCGGCGCTGCTCGCGTTCGCGGGCCGCCGGGTCGTCCGGGTTGGCGAAGGGGTCGCCGGTCCAGTCCTCGCTCATACGTCCCTCTCCTCGCTGGCGGCCCGCGAACGCG
>DATAIY010000001.1:0-5073 GCA_036262475.1 Solirubrobacterales bacterium | reverse complement strand
GAAGTCGATCGGCTTGGTCACGTAACCGCTGATCTCGAGGTCGGTCGGGGCGTCGGCGTCACTCGGGTCCTGGTGGGCGCTGACGATCAGCGCCGGCGTGTCGACCCCGGCGGCGCGCAGCTCGCGCAGGGCGTCGATCCCGGACTTGCGTGGCATCATCGCGTCGAGCAGCAGTAGGTCGGGGAGCCGCTCGGGGTCGTTGGGGTCGAGCCGCTCGGTCACCTCCTGGCCGTCGGCGGCTGTTTCGACCTGGTAGCCGGCCAGCTCCAGGCGGGTCCGGATCAGGAGCAGGATCGTCTCCGAGTCGTCGGCAACGAGGACCTTGGTCATCAGCTCGACTCGGCGGTCGCGCGGTCCGGCTCGGGGGCGCTCGCGGCGGGCTGAGTGGGCAGGCGGAAGCGAAAGGTGGAGCCCTCGCCGACGGTCGATTCGGCCTCGATCATGCCGCCGTGCAGCTCGACCAGCGATTTCGAGATCGCCAGCCCGAGCCCGGTTCCGCCGACGCGCTGGGTCAAGCCCGCGTCGCCGCGGGTGAAGCGCTCGAAGATGAGTTCGAGCTGGCTCTCGGGGATACCCGGTCCGTCGTCGGTCACTGCAACTTCCACTCCAGCACCGTATCCATGTGCGGTCACCACGATGGACGCACCTTCGGGCGAGTACTCATGCGCATTGGTAATCAGATTCACCAGTATTTGCCGGATCCGGCCGGCCTCGGCCTCGACCACGGGCAGATCTGGCTCCAGCCGCTGGGTCAGGCTCTGCCCGGCGCTCTCGGTCTGAGCGCGCATCGTCCGCACCACCTCTTCGATCAGCGGCGCCAGCTCCGTCGGCCGCAGGCGGATCGCCAGCCGGCCGGCATCGCTGCGGGCGAGGTCGAGCAGGTCGTTCAGGAGGCGGACCAGGTGGCGGCAGTTGTCGAGAATGATCTCGACGGTCTCGACCTGTTTGGGCGTCAGCGAGTCGCGCTCGAGCATCAGCAGCTCGGCGAAGCCCTGGACCGAGGTGAGGGGGCTGCGCAGCTCGTGGGAGGCGGTGAGGACGAACTCGTCTTTGAGCCGGTCGAGCTGGTCGCGCCGGCTCGCCTCCAGCTCCAGCCGCCCGGCCATTTCGTTGAAGGCGGCGCCGAGTGTGGCCGTCTCGGAGACCCCGCCGACCTTGACCCGGGTGCTGAGGTCGCCGGCGGCGAGGCGGCCAGCAGCGTCGACGAGCTCCTCCAGCGGGCGCCGCATCGAGGCGATCAGGCCGCTGAACAGCAGCAGCGCCCCGGTCAGTCCGCCGATCAGCCCGGCGGCGACGAGGATCGCCGTGTCGCGGGTGTCGCTGGAGATCTGGGCCTGCAGCTGGCTGCGCTGGCTGGCCTGGGCGGTGACCACGGCTCTCGCGGCCGCCGAGCCCGTCCCTGCCGCGATCTTGACCCGGGCGGCCATCTCGACCTGGTAGGAGCGGGCGATCGCGTCCTCGTAGTCCTGGCGCTGCTGGATGAAACGGCCGACACCGATCACCGCCATCGCCGTGAGCAGGGCAAAGCCGATCGCGAAGCCAATCCTCAGCCTGTTGGCAAGCGACGGGTTCAGGCGACGGCCGGGTCGGGAATATGCTTGCGCGGCTATGGGCGACGAGGCTACAGACCGTGCCGACGGCTCCGCCTCGGCACCAGAGGGCATCGACCAGGCGGGGCTCGAAGCCTGGTTCTCCGAGCATGCTCCAGGAGCCCAGCCGCCACTCGTCTTCGAGCGCATCGCCGGCGGCCTCTCAAACCTGACCTATCGCGTCAGCGACCGGGCCGGGAAGAGCTGGGCGCTGCGGCGGCCGCCGCTCGGCAAGCGCCTCGGCTCCGCCCACGACATGGCCCGCGAGCACAGGGTCGTCTCCGCACTCGGGCCGACCGAGATCCCGGTGGCGCCGGTGGTCGGGCTCTGCGAGGACGAGAACGTCACCGGCGTCCCGTTCTACGCGATGGATTTCGTCGAGGGACCGGTACTCCGCGGTTTGGCGGAGGCGGAGGCCTTCCCTGAGGAGGCCGATCGGCGGGCGATCGGCGAGCGCGTCGCCGACACCCTGGCCCAGGTCCACGCCGTCGATCCCGATGCCGTCGGCCTCGGTGACCTCGGTCGCAAGGAGGACTACGTCGCCCGCCAACTGCGCCGCTGGCAGGGTCAGTGGGAGAAATCGAAGACGCGTGAGCTGGAGGCCGTCGACCGCGTCCACGAGCGCCTCGCCGCCCGCATCCCGGAGCAGGGCCCGGCGACGCTCGTCCACGGCGACTACCGCCTCGACAACATGATCCTGACTCCCTCAGGCGAGGTCGCGGCGGTCGTCGACTGGGAGCTCTGCACCCTCGGAGAGCCGCTGGCTGACGTCGGCACGCTGATGGCCTACTGGCCCGAGCGGGGGGAGAAAGGGATCGCCCTCGGCCAGCCCGCCAACCTGGCACCCGGCTTCCCGAACAGGGAGGAAATGGCTGCTCGCTACGCAGAGACCTCCGGACGCGACATCTCCGAGCTCGACTTCTTCCTCGCCCTGGGCTACTGGAAGCTGGCGGTCATCCTCGAGGGCGTCTACGCCCGCTACGCCGCCGGTGCTTACGGCAAGGTCGACCCCGGGATCGAGCTGTTCGCGCGCATGGTCGAGCGGCTGGCCGAGGCGGCGGAGAGCGCCGAGCGGGGCGACTGAAGACCTCTGGGGTCAGTGGCCATGCCGGGAAGCTGGACCAACGTCGATGCGGGCGGTACATGGCGGGCCAAGCTACCCGATGATCGCTTGCGGCCCCTCAGACCATTCGCGGCGCGTGCTTGGTCTCCAGCTCGCCCGCGGCGGCGGCCTCGTCCCGCTTGGCCCAGCGGTTGAGCTCACGGCGGGCGAGGACCATCTTGTGAACCTCGTCGGGGCCGTCGGCCAGGCGCAGCGTGCGGCTGAAGCGCCAGAGGCCGGCGATCGGGATATCGTCGGTCATGCCGAGGGCGCCGTGGATCTGGATCGCGCGGTCGAGCACCTCCATCACCATGTTGGCGGCGACGACCTTGATCGCCGAGATCGACTGGCGGGCGGCGCGCTTGCCCTCGGTATCCATCTTCCAGGCGGCATAGAGGGTGAGCAGGCGGGCCTGGTCAATTTCCATCCGCGAGGTCGCGATCGCCTCCTGGACGAACTGCTTGTCGGCCAGCGGCCCGCCGAAGGCGACACGCTCGTTGGCCCGCCGGCACATCATCTCGAGCGCCCGCTCAGCCGTTCCGATCGCCCGCATGCAGTGGTGGATGCGGCCCGGGCCGAGGCGGTCCTGGGCGATCGCGAAGCCGCCGCCGCGCTCTCCGAGCAGGCTGTCGGCGGGCACCCGGCAGTCTTCGTAGCGGATTTCGCAATGGCCCGGGCCCTTGTCGTGGCCCATCACCGGGACGGAGCGAACAAGGTTGCAACTCGGGTTGTCGGTGGGCACGCAGATCATCGAAGCGCGCCCGTGGGCGGGGGCGTCGGGGTCGGTGACGACCATCACGATCGCCATTTCGGCCCCCACGGCGCCGGTGGTGAACCACTTGAGGCCGTTGATCACCCACTCGTCGCCGTCGAGCACCGCGCTGGTCTGCAGCAGCGTCGGGTCGGAGCCGGAGACATCTGGCTCGGTCATCGAGAAGCAGGAGCGGATCTTCCCCTCCAGCAGCGGCTCCAGCCAGCGCACGCGCTGGGCCTCGCTGCCGTGCTCGGCGAGGATCTCCATGTCGCCGGTGTCGGGCGCGGCGCAGTTGAAGGCCATCGACGCCGCCAGCGGGCTGCGGCCCATCTCCTCACAGAGCAGGCCGTACTCCCAGTTGGTCAGCCCTGGCCCGTAGCGCTCGTCGGGCATGAACAGGTTCCAGAGGCCCTCTGCCCTCGCCTTCTCGCGGATTGCGACCAGGTTCGCCGGGTAGGGCACCCCGGGGCCGACCTCCTCGTCGAGCCCCTCCATGATCTCCTGCTCGGCTGGGTAGACATGCTCGTCCATGAAGTCGAGGACGCGCTCGCGCAGCATCGCGACCTCGGGGCTGGGGGTGAAGTCCATCGTCGTCCTCTCCTCGTCGTCCGGTCGCCCAACGCTAGCTCAGGGCCGGCGGTAGCGTGCGAACAGCTCGCTGCCCTCTTGTAGGAGCCAGGCAAGCTCCAGCGCCGCGACGCCTGGGAGGTCGCCCTCGATGATTCGCGGGGCGTCGCCGCCGACCAGCTTCGGCGCGATCGTGAGGAAGAGGTCATCGACGAAGCCGACGCCCTCGAGCTCGTTGTGGAGCCCCGGGCCGCCCTCGCAGAGTAGGGCTCTGATCCCGCGCTCCTGGCGCAGATGGCGCATCGCCTCGACGATGTTGACGAAGCCCCGGTGGCGGACGATCCGCAGCGAGGTCGCGGTCGGCGGCGGCTCGGCCTCAGAGGCGGTGAAGATCAGCACCCGGCCGCCGCCGGCGGTGAACAGCGGCGCGTCCCAGGGCAGATCGAGGCGGCCGCTGACGATCACCATCAGCGGGTCGTGGGGGAGCCCGATCCGCTCGCGGCGCTCGCGCTTGCCCTGGTCGTCGACGAGGCGGCCGTAGCGCTCGGCCCGCATCGTCCCGGCGCCGATCATCACCGCGTCAAAGCGGGTCCGCAGGCCGGCCAGCAGTTCGGTGTCGGCGTCGGAGCCGATCGGACCGGAGACGCCGCCGATCGTGGCCCGGCCGTCGACCGTGGCGGCGAAGTTGACCGCGACCAACGGCCGCTCCTCGCGCGGCTCCTCCCAGGGCCGGTAGGTGTCGAGCTGCTGCTCGACCGTGGTCGGGCCGGGGTCTGGGAAGAGGCGCCGCATCGCCTCAGCCTAGCCAGCCGTGGGCGTCGCTAGGAGTAGTCGTGCCAGCCGGCGAACTCGCGGCCGGCGAACTTCTGCAGGGCGGCGACGTCCTCGCCGAAGCGGGAGCGGACGGTCTCGAAGAGGTCGTCGGGCAGCTTCGGCTTCGGCCCCGGTGGCTTCTCTGGATCATGGACCACCTTCTCGACGATCCAGCGCATCGACTCCGGCAGGCGGTCGAAGTTGCGGTCGAGGGAGCGGAAGCCCGGCAGTTTGATCAGCTTCTCCAT